>CALFSF010000141.1 GCA_937917025.1 uncultured Paraburkholderia sp. | reverse complement strand
TCGGCCGTCGCGGGCGCGGGTGCGGCGGGCGCGGCCGGTGCGGGCGGCGCGGGCTGGGGCCCGCCTAGCTCGGGCGTCTACGGCGCGGAGGCGGCCGGCAACGGTGTGGTTTTGGCCACCGGGCGGGGCTGGACCTTCGGTTTCAGGTGCGGCACGGGCGGTGTGGGTTTGGGCGGCGTCGGTGTCGGCGGCGACTGGATCGCGACCGGCGCGGCGACGGGCGCCGGGCTCAGCAGTTCGGCGGTGATCGTGCGCGATTCGAGTGCGCGCGGCACCGGCTCGTCGCGGGCGATCAGGACGGCCACGAGCAGCGCGGCGTGCAGCCCGGCGACAATAGCGGTCGCCGTGACGATGCGGGGACTGAAGCGGGCGGACCGGGTCGGCGTAAGGCCGGCTGGAAGGTTATACGAAGCCTGCATGTTAGCGGGGCCGGACGGCATCGGACGTGCCGCCGATGCAATACTGCGGGCGAAACAACGTCATTTTCGGAAGATCAGCAATGAGATGCACAGGGTAGTCAGAAAACCGATCAGCAATTCCATCTCGAACTCCTGTTACAGGGTGAGCGGTAGCTGGCTGTTGTCGTGACTGGCTTGCTGACGGCGGGTGGATCGGAACAACAGACGACAGCGGGACACGAGCCGGCCAGGGCCGCGCGCGCGCCCGCGATATCAGGCAGCTTTGCGTTCGTAGAACATCAGCGGCACCGGCTGCGCATGATGCTCGACGCCGCAGCGGCTCGCGCAGACACCGCTTTGCGCCATCACGTCGCGCACGGATTCCTCGCATTTGCCGCAACAGCTCGCAACGCCTAGTTCGAACTGGAGCTCATCGAACGAATCGACGCCTTCCGCGATGGTGGCGCGGATCTTCCGGTCGGAAACAGATTTGCATACGCAGACGATCATGGTGTGGTGCGATAGCTAACGTTAATGCGAATTATTATCATTATGTTTGAGGCGTTTGGCAAGCGCCATATCCGGATTTTTGTAACAAAACCAGCCTGTTAGGAGGGTTTCACCGGGAGTCGTCGGGAAGGAAGAAGGGGGAAAGAGCGCTGGACCCGCCAGGAGCGCGCCTGGCGGCCTGGCGGAGGTTCAGACGGCCTGTGCGGCGTCGGGCGCGGCGGTGCGGCGCGACGGGATGTGCACGCGTTCGACCGGTGCCGCGAGATGGAGGAGCGTTTCGGCGAGCTGCTGCAGATGGGCGCCGTCGCTGGTCGAGAAGAAACGGGGCGCGACCACGGGTTCGGTGTTGCTGGCGGCGCGCAGGCCGTGCTGGTCGAGCACGCGCTCGAGCTGGCGCGCGATGGCGACGCTGGTATCGATCAGCGTCAGCCGGTCGCCGACGATGTCGCGGATCGCGGCATCGAGAAACGGGTAGTGCGTGCAGCCGAGCACCAGCGTGTCGGCGCCTTCATCGAGCATCGGTTGCAGATAGCCTTGCAGCAGCGCGCGCAGTTCGGCCGAACCGATATCGCAGCGCTCCACCGCCTGCACGAGGCCGTGACCCGGCTGGCACAGAAAGCGGCAGTCGGCGGCGTAGCGGTGCAGCAGGTCCTGGAAACGGGCGCTGCGCAACGTCACCTGCGTGGCGAGCACACCTGCGATTCGGGTCTTCGATTGCAGCGCGGCTGGCTTCACGCCGGGTTCGACGCCGATCAGCGGAATCGGGAGCCGCTCGCGCACGAGCGCGATCGATTGCGCGGTAGCGGTGTTGCACGCGACGACCAGCACCTTCGCGCCCTGTTCGATGAGCCATTGTCCGATCGCGAGCGTGCGGTCGGCGATGAAATCGTCGTCGCGTTCGCCGTACGGCGCGTACAGCGAATCGGCCACATAGACGAGCGATTCGCCCGGCAACTGCGCGCGCACCGCACGCAGCACGGACAGGCCGCCGAGCCCTGAATCGAAAATGCCGACGGGCGAACGCGCCGAAGACAACGGCATCGGCGTCGAAAGGGCAGCGGAAGCGGTATGTGAACCGGATGTCGTGTTGCCGGATGCCGCAGCGGCGGTCATGCGCGAAGAAACGTCCTGCGGTGCGGTCATAAGTGAACGGGGAGGCGGGCGGAGAAACGAACGCTAAAGTGAACGAACCGGCAAAAAACGAGGCCGGCGCCGTTGCCGTTCGCGCCGGCGCCGATGCGTGCCGCGCGAACGGAGTTGCGTCACTTTATCAGGATCAGGACTCGAACGATCCCATGCCGGATTGCTGGTAGTTCTGGATGCCGACCTTGTCAATGAGATCGATTTGCGTTTCCAGCCAGTCGATATGCTCTTCGGTGTCGTCGAGAATCGTCGTGAAGATTTCACGCGAGATGAAATCGCGAACTGATTCGCAATACACAATAGCTTCCTTGCAGGTGGCTTGCGAGATCTGTTCGAGCTTCAGGTCGCATTCGAGGATCTCTTTCGTTTCCTCGCCGATCAGCAGCTTGTGCAGGTCCTGAAGGTTGGGCAGGCCGTCGAGCATGAAGATGCGTTCGATCAGCAGGTCTGCGTGTTTCATTTCGCCGATCGACTCGTCGTATTCATGCTTGCCGAGCTTGTCGAGGCCCCAGTGCTTGTACATCCGCGCGTGCAGGAAGTACTGGTTGATCGCAGTCAGCTCGTTTTTCAGTTGCGAGTTCAGATATTCGATGACCTTCTTGTCGCCTTGCATGATTTTTTCCTTGTGGGGCTCGGGATTCTGATTCTTTCAACAATAAACGCCATGGCGAAAAAAGCCAAGGACGTACCTGGTCGTGTTGATCTTTCAAGGCGCTATTCGTGCTGCAGCGCTGCGTCAAATGAAAAAGCCAGGGCGCAGGACCCTGGCCTTGTCAACGCATCCTGACGCTTAAATGGTAGCGACAGGAATCTTGCCGATCTTCGCCTGCCATTCCTTCGGGCCGGTCTGGTGTACCGACGTGCCCGACGAATCGACTGCAACCGTCACCGGCATGTCCTGCACATCGAATTCGTAGATGGCTTCCATGCCGAGGTCTTCGAATGCCAGCACCTTCGCGCTGCGGATGGCCTTCGACACCAGATACGCCGCGCCGCCCACCGCCATCAGATAGGCCGCCTTGTGCTTCCTGATCGCCTCGATGGCGACCGGGCCGCGTTCCGCTTTGCCGATCATCGAAATGAGACCTGTTTGCGACAACATGGTCTCGGTGAATTTGTCCATGCGCGTCGCGGTGGTGGGGCCTGCCGGGCCCACGGCTTCGTCGCGCACCGGATCGACCGGGCCGACGTAGTAGATCACGCGGTTCGTGAAATCGACCGGCAGTTTTTCGCCCTTCGCGAGCATGTCGGCGATGCGCTTGTGAGCCGCGTCGCGGCCCGTCAACATCTTGCCCGACAGGAGGAGCGTCTGGCCCGGCTTCCACGATGCGACTTCTTCCGGCGTCAGCGTGTTCAGGTCGACGCGCTGGCTCTTTTCCGTGTCCGGTTCCCACTGCACTTTCGGCCATGCGTCGAGCGAGGGCGCTTCGAGCTTCGCGACGCCCGAACCGTCGAGCGTGAAGTGCGCGTGACGCGTCGCCGCGCAGTTCGGAATGATCGCGACCGGCTTCGATGCGGCGTGCGTCGGCGCGGCCATGATCTTCACGTCGAGCACGGTGGCGAGACCGCCGAGACCCTGCGCGCCGATGCCGAGCGCGTTGACCTTCTCGTGCAGTTCGATACGCAGTTCTTCGATCCAGTCTTTCGGGCCGCGCGCGATGATGTCCTGGATGTCGATCGGGTCCATCAGCGATTCCTTCGCCATCACCATCGCTTTTTCAGCGGTGCCGCCGATGCCGATACCGAGCATGCCCGGCGGGCACCAGCCCGCGCCCATCGTCGGCACGGTCTTCAGGATCCAGTCGACGATCGAGTCCGACGGGTTCAGCATCGCGAACTTCGACTTGTTTTCCGAGCCGCCGCCTTTCGCCGCGACCTGCACGTCGACCTTGTCGCCCGGCACGATCTCGTAGTGGATCACGGCCGGCGTGTTGTCCTTCGTGTTCTTGCGCGCGCCTTCGGGCGGGCTCACGATCGACGCGCGCAGCACGTTGTCCGGGTTCAGATAACCGCGGCGCACGCCTTCGTTGATCATGTCGGTGACGCCCATCGTCGCGCTGCCGTTTTCACTGGCCCAGCGCACGTCCATGCCGACCTTCACGAACACCGTCACGATGCCGGTGTCCTGGCAGATCGGACGCTTGCCCTCGGCGCACATGCGGCTGTTGGTCAGGATCTGCGCGATCGCATCCTTCGCGGCGGGGCTCTCCTCGAGCTCATATGCGCGGCCAAGGGCCTGGATGTAATCGAGCGGATGGTAGTAGCTGATGTACTGAAGCGAATCAGCGATGCTCTGGATGAGGTCTTCCTGTTTGATGACGGTCATGGCTAGCTCAGTGGG
>CALFSF010000140.1 GCA_937917025.1 uncultured Paraburkholderia sp. | reverse complement strand
GGCTCGCGGTTCTGGAGCGCGCGGGCATTCAACTCCAGCCCGTGCGCGCGGTGCGCGCGCTCTGCATCTACTGGGTGCTGGTGCTGGTCGCAGCGGGGACGGTCGGTTATCTCAACGCCAGAAAACACGGCGACAACGCAGCCGATCCGCGCGCCGAACTGGCGCACGCCGTGCATGACGCATGGCGCGAGCGCACCGGGCGCGATCTGCCGATCGTCGGCGGATCGGTGCAGGAAGCCCAGTCGATTGCGTTCTACAGCGACGGACATACGCGGTTCTGGAACGTCGACGAACCGCTCACCACGCCCTGGCTAAAGCCAGCCGACCTGGAGCGCCAGGGCGCGGTGCTGGTGTGCAAAGAGGACGATACCGCGTGCCAGCAGGCGTCCGGCGCGCTGAGCGGCGTGCAGCCGCTCGTCGTGCGTGTGCGCAAGCACGCGTGGGGCATGCCGATGCCCGAGCACACCTATCAGGTGTTCATGATGCTGCCGCGCTAGCGGTAGCCCGGCAGCAATTCAGCTGCGCGGGCGCTCGTGCGGCAGGAGCGTCGTCAGTACATCAACGGTTCTTGCCGTCGCGCCGCGATGGCGCGCGGCGAACGCCGACGCCGCGCCGCCCATCGCGATACGTCGCGAGCGGTCCTCGAAGAGTTCGCGCAACGCGCGCGCGAGCCCGGCCGGATCCTGCACCTGCACGGCCGCGCCGGCGGCAACCGCATCGGCCGTTGCCTGCGTGAAGTTGAACACGTGCGGGCCGATCAGCACCGGCACGCCCACCGCGCACGCCTCGATCAGATTCTGTCCGCCGAGCGGCAGCAGACTGCCGCCGATAAACGCCAGGTCGGACGCGGCGTAGTAAGCGCCCAGCTCACCCATCGAATCGCCGAGCAGCACCGTCACATCCTGGGGCAACGCCGCGATCGTCTGCGCCGCGCCCACGGGGCTCGACGCCGCGCCGGCGGGCGCCCACTTCGAGCGGCGCTCGAGCCGCAGGCCGGTTTTCTCGACGAACGCCGCCACTTCATCGAAGCGCTGCGGATGGCGCGGCACGAGAATCAGCAGCGCATCTTCGACGCCCAGCGCCGCGAACGCCTGCAGCACCAGCGCCTCTTCGCCTCCGCGCGTGCTCGCCGCGACCCATACCGCCCGCGTGCCGATCGCCGCGCGCCATGCGTGGCCGCGCGCCGTGAGTTCGGGCGGCGTCGCCATATCGAACTTGAGATTGCCCAGCACGGCGACGTTGCGCGCACCGAGCGCGGTCAGCCGCTCGGCGTCCGACGGACTTTGCGCGAGCACGCGCGCAAAGCCGCCGAACACCTCGCGCGTCGCCTTGCCGAATTTCGCCGCGCGTTTGTACGAACGCGCTGACATCCGCGCATTGGTCAGCACGAGCGGCACATCCGCGCGACGGCATTCGTCGATGAGCGTCGGCCACACTTCGGTTTCCATCACCACGCCGACCGTGGGCCGCCACACGCGCAGAAAGCGCCGCACCGCATGCGGCATGTCATAGGGCAGATAGGTGCGCAGCACCCGGTCGCCGAAAATCTCCTCGCCCGTCGCGCGGCCGCTCGGCGTCATGTGCGTGAGCAGGATGCGCGCGTCCGGGCGCGCCTTGATCAGCGCTTCGATGAGCGGCTGCGCGGCGCGCGTCTCGCCGACCGATACCGCATGCACCCAGATCAGCGGCGCATCGTCGTCGGGACGACGTGCGCGCGTGCGGCCGAAACGCTCGGCGATATGCTCGCGATAACCGCGCTCGCGTCGCGAGCGCACATAGAGCCGCGTCACGGCGATGGGCGCGACGATCCACCAGAGCGCGTTATAGATGGCCCTCAGCATCGCGCCTCCGCACGCGCGGGAACGCATGGGCCCGCGACGCGGCACAGCCCGCACAGGACGTGGAAACAGCCGCCGGAACGGACACAGCGGCGCAACATCGGCCGCGACGCGCGAAGAGCCGCGCTCAAACCAGCGCCCTGCCCTTCAGGCGTTCGAGGATGCCAAGCGGCGCGCACTCCGGCTGCGCCATGGCCTTGACCGGCAGGAAAAACGTCTGTTCGAGCATGAACTGGCCGGACATCACCGCGTGCGACGTCTGGTCCGAAAAGCACACCCAGACGCTGCCCGGCGGAAACGGCATGGTCTGCTGCGGGCTCGTCTTCTGATAATCGAGGTCGGCCTTCATGCCGTCGTGCAGGTTCAGCATCAGATGGTCGTATTCGCTGCGCTTCGATTTCGTGACGTGCAGCCGGTGCTGCAACCCGGCCGAACCCGGCACCTGCGGCTTGATCTTCGGCAGGAAGCGTTGTGCCATGTCCTCGAACGGCTCGCCCACGCGCCATACGCGCGGTGCGCCATGCGGATTCGCGTTCGTGAAGACGCGCAGGATCCGCTCGCCGTAATTGGGCCGCGATGGGAACGCGTCGACGTGCAGGCGGCTGTCGTCCTTGCGCCATGACGTCTGGCGCGTTTCGACCTGATGCAGGCGCAGGCTCGTCGGCGCGACGCGCAGTTTGCCGTCGTATTCGGGGAAGAGGCCATCGACCAGCGAGCGCGCGTTCGCCTGATACCGCGCGATCAGCGCACGTACCGCCGACTGCGTGACCGCGTCGCCGAGCACGCCGTGGAGCGCGCCGCCGTTCGGTTCGAGGCTGATGTTCTTGCGCTTCGGGTCGGCGAGCGCCGGGTCGAGCAGCGCCTGCTCGCCGCCCTCGATCGCAAAACGCAGGTTCGGGAAATACAGCACCTTGCCGCGCTCGACGCCGGCCAGCAGCGTCTCGCGCGCAATCGACAGGTTCATTGCCTGCCAGTCGGCGGATGCGACTTCGATGATCTGGGATTCGTTCATGGTCGCCCTTTTTTGAAGCGGATGGAGCGTAGCGTGTTTGCCGCCAGTTATAGCGTGACGCGGCGTGGCCGGCTGCCGCCAGGGTGCGTGTTCATCAAGGCGTTCGCGATCCCTGAAGCTGACCGCCCTTCACTCACAGCAATCCGAAGCCGGCCAGCGCGGCCTTCACCTGTTGCAGCGTCGGCGGCTGGCCGGCCGTGCCGAGGTTGACGACGTTCGGCGACCAGTAGCCGCCCGTGCGCCATGCGGTGGCGAAATTGTACCACTCGA
>CALFSF010000139.1 GCA_937917025.1 uncultured Paraburkholderia sp. | reverse complement strand
GATGTTGCGGTCGGGCACGAAGCCCCAGTAACGGCTGTCCGCGCTGTTGTCGCGGTTGTCGCCCATCATGAAGTAGTGGCCGGGCGGCACCTTGCAGACGACGCCGGTGCTGTTGTAAGTGCAGTTGTCGCGATACGGATAGTCTTCCGCGCCGATGACGAACGGCGGCACGGCGGGATTGTTCAGGATCGCATGCTTGTGCTTGCCCAGCGTTTCCTCGAATTGCTTCGCGTAGCCGATACGCTCCTCATCGAAGTAATCGGGCAGCGCCGTTTCCGCCACGGGCTGCCCGTTGATCGTGAGATGCTTGTTTTGATAAGCGACGACGTCGCCCGGCAGGCCCACCACGCGCTTGATGTAGTCGACCGATTCATCCTTCGGATAACGGAACACGACGACGTCGCCGCGCTGAAGCGGGCTACCCTGCGTGATCCTCGTATCGGTGATCGGCAAGCGCAGGCCGTACTCGAACTTGTTCACGAGAATGAAATCGCCGACGAGCAGCGTCGGCACCATCGACCCCGACGGAATCTTGAACGGCTCGACGACGAACGAGCGTACGACGAACACGACGAGAATCACCGGGAAAAAGCTCGCCGAGTATTCGAGCCACCAGGGCTGGCGCAGCTTTTCGTCACGCAGACGCGCCCGTGTTTGCGGCGCGTTTTCATCGGCGAAACGCTCGCCGACGCGCGCCTGCTGGCGGTCGAACTCGGCGACCGCCGCCTCGGCGGCGCGGCGCCGTTGCGGGATGAAAACCAGTTTGTCTGCGACCCAGGCGATGCCCGTCAGAACGACGAGCACAAAAAGAATCAGCGCAAAATTCATGGGGTTCCGTTTCTTCTCTTATTTGTCTTCGACACGCAGGATGGCGAGGAAAGCCTCTTGCGGGATTTCCACCGACCCGACCTGCTTCATCCGCTTCTTGCCGGCCTTCTGCTTTTCCAACAGCTTCTTCTTGCGCGAGATGTCACCGCCGTAGCACTTCGCCAGCACGTTCTTGCGCAGCGCCTTGATATTCTCACGCGCGATGATGTTAGCGCCGATCGTTGCCTGAATGGCGACGTCATACATCTGGCGCGGAATCAGCTCGCGCATCTTGGACGCGACTTCACGACCACGATACTGGCTCTGCGAACGGTGAACGATCACGGACAGCGCGTCGACCTTGTCGCCGTTGATCAGCATGTCGACCTTGACCACGTCCGCCGCGCGATATTCCTTGAACTCGTAGTCCATCGAGGCATAACCGCGCGACGTCGACTTCAACCGGTCGAAGAAGTCGAGCACGATCTCGCCCATCGGAATTTCGTACGTCAGCTGAACCTGGCGGCCGTGATACTGCATGTTGATCTGGTTGCCGCGCTTCGTGGTGCAAAGCGTGATGACCGAACCGACGTATTCCTGCGGCATGTACAGGTTCACCGTGACAATCGGCTCGCGGACTTCCTCGATCCTCGACGGATCCGGCATTTTCGCCGGATTCTCGACCATGATGACCGTGCCGTCGCGTTGCAGGACTTCGTACACGACCGTCGGCGCCGTGGTGATCAGGTCCATGTCGAACTCGCGCTCGAGCCGTTCCTGGACGATCTCCATGTGCAGCA
>CALFSF010000138.1 GCA_937917025.1 uncultured Paraburkholderia sp. | reverse complement strand
CATTCACGATGACCCAAAGGAAGACCGCCATGACGGCCGCAACGCAATTCGATCAGGTTTCCGTTATCAAACGCGCCAACGTCTACTTCGATGGCAAGTGTGTCTCGCACACCGTTCTGTTCGCCGATGGCACGCGCAAGACGCTCGGCGTGATCCTGCCCGGCACGCTCAACTTCGGCACCGACGCGCCGGAACTCATGGAGGTGCAGGCCGGCCAATGCCGCATCCGGCTCGCAGGCAGCGACGAGTGGAAGACGTATGGCGCGGGCGAGTCCTTCTCCGTGCCCGGCAAGAGCCGCTTTGATATCGACGTGATCGAAACGCTCGATTACGTCTGCAGCTATCTGTAAAGACGGACAGGCGCACGCGGTCTCGCACGCGCACGACGGCACAGGCAGAGCAAGCCTGTGCCGGACGCCGGCACGCTTCCGGCTTCTGAAGCGCTCCCGGAACCACATTCCCGCCACGCTGCCAGGCTCTCGTCGCCATACCACTCACTGACGACGATCGGGAAAAGCCGCCCGTCGCAGCCTTCCGGGTCGTCTTCGTGCTGCGTTCGATCGCTTCGGGCCGCGACGCAAATGCCCGAAGACAGGTCCGGAATTCACGGCCTCTGCAGTGACAGATGCTGCTGACCGAGCGATTCCAGAAAGTCGCGCGCGTCGAAGGCCTCGCCTGCGGTGAGGACGCCCGTCCCGTGAACCAGTCCACTGACGACACGCGTGGCCGCTTCAACCACGAGCGGCGCGCTGATCGCGTAGATGTCCTGCCCGCTTGCCGCGAGGCGGCGTTCGTTGCCTCCCGAGCGCACGACCACCTCGACCAGAAAGGTCTGCGACGAGCGTCCGCTTCCGTCGACCGCGACAGGCGGCGACGAGTTCGGGTCCGACAGGTCTTTCACTGCCGCAGCCGTCATGTACGAGCGTATCTCGGGCGTCCTCAGATGGCGCGCGATCGTCACCGTGTCCGCCATCGTGAATTCTCCGATGACCGGCTGCCTGCCGAGCGGCGCGGGGAACGTCCATTCGTCGATCGGTGCGGCATCCGTGCGAAACACCATCTGCCCTTTTGTAAAGACGATCCGCCGCCCGTCTCTGCGCTGCTTCGAAACCTGACCGGTAATCCGTGTGCCGTGCGTCGGCCTCCAGCTGCTGAGCCCGTAGGCAATGCAGATTTCGTCGGCGGCCGTCCAGTCACCCATTGCCGCCGTGGCAAGAAGATCGCCCAGGCCGCCAAAGAACGCCATCGCCGGCACGATCACGATGCCCGCATCGCGCGCGCGATCCGCGTACTGCCCGAACGTATCCAGGTTGGCCTCTATTTCCGCGGCGACGTCCAGATACGGAATGCGCGCACGCAACGCGGCGTCGATCACGGGCCCGGACGTTCTGGCGAACGGACCGGCGCAATTGATGACCACGGACGCACCGGCAAGCGCGCGGTCGAGCGAATCCGGGTCATCCACCGACGCAGGTCGAATGTCCAGGCCGGGATAAGCTGCTCCGACGGCATCCAGCTTGCTGGCATCGCGTCCGGAAACGACGGGGCGCAAGCCACGCCTGACCAGTTCAGATACCACGAAGCGGCCGGTGTGGCCGTAAGCGCCGAAGACGGCCACCGTTCGGTTTGAGGTCATCGCAAAACTCCTGTTGTCAGGGTGTTTTTTTAACGGCGGGACAGTGATTTTTTCAAAGCGTCAACGCTACAGACCTGTATGTTTTTTCGAAGAGTAGAGTACAGATCTGTAGCGTGTCAAGAAAGTTCTGGTACAGTGACCGTCAACCCGAAAACATGACGTCTGTCGAGAGAACTTGCCATGAGCAGAGCCACACCCGCCACAGCAAAAGAACCAGGAACCGCCAGCGTTCGTGACCGCATACTCGATACGGCGGCCGATCTGTTCTACCAGGAAGGTGTCCGGGCCGTGGGCGTCGATCTCGTCGTCGAGCGGTCGGGGGTTGCGAAGACCAGTCTCTATCGGCACTTCACGACCAAGGACGAGCTCGTCGCCGCGGTGCTCGAGCGCGATGACGCGAATTACTGGGCCGCCTGGGACAAGATTGCGACGCGCCACCGCAACGCTCCCGGAGATGAGATCAAGGCTCATCTTCAGTGGATCGCTCGCGACATCGCCACACCGAAATACCGCGGCTGTCCATTTCTCAACGTGGCAACGGAGTTTCCGGCGCCGGATCATCCCGCGCGGGTGGTGGCCCTCAGACACAAGACGGAGTTGCGTCGCCGTCTCGGTGCGCTGGTGAAGCAGATCGGCATTGCCAGGCCCGATAGTCTGGCGAGCCAGATCGCCCTTCTCATCGATGGCGCCTACGTCTACGGACAGCTCGCTAAAGGGGCGGCGCAGCCGCTCCTGCCGGCGGCGCTTGCCCTGATCTCGGCTGCGGACAATCCCGGCTGATGGGAGGAAAACCGCGGCGCGTTCGCGTCGGCGAACGCTGGGGCATCGAGACATGGTTGTCGAAGAAGCGGTCCATCATTCGCACCTCGAGTGCGGCGTGCGCATCCCATATGGCGACCCGGTGGAACGCGTTTCTCCACGCAAACGCTCAAACGCTATTCGACGCAACAGGCAACGCCTCGGCCTTCCAGCGCAACATGCCGCCGGCAAGGTTCGCGACCTTGCCAAAACCTGATCTCGACAACAACACGCTGGCCTGGGCCGAGCGCACCCCCGAGCGGCACACCGCCACCACGGGCCGTTCGCGGTCCAGTTCGTCCAGCCGGGTCATCAACTGCGACAGCGGTATCAACCGCGCACCGGGCAGATGGCCCAGACGGTCGATGAACTCCGGCGCTTCGCGCACATCCACGATCTGCAGCGTGGACGCATACTCGAGCAGCGTCATCGGCTCGATCTCCCACACGCCGCTAAAGCGCAGCGTCAGTGGCGCCCACCCGGGCGTCTCCGCCGGCAACGCGCCCCCTTCCGGCTCGCCACAGCGCAGGTTGGCGGGCACGGCGACGGCCATCAGCTTCGGATGAGGCAAATTCAGGTTGTTCATATGACCGATGAAGTCGCCGACGTCCACGTCGCCGCCAAGGCGCGGGTTGAAGCGCCGCTCCTCGCTCACGCTGGTGACAGTGATGCCGCGATAGTCGTGCGCGGGGTAAAGCAGGCAGTCGTCGGGCAACGTCAGGATCTGCTCGCGCACCGAGGCGAATAGTTGCTGCGGACTACCCTGCTGGAAATCGGTGCGGCCACAGCCGCGAATCAGCAGGCTGTCGCCGGTGAAGGCCATGCGCTCGTCGTCCAGAACATAGGTCAGGCAGCCGCTGGTATGGCCGGGCGTGGCGCGCACGCTCAGGTGACGGCTTCCGAAGTCGATGCGATCGCCGTGGCGCAGCGGCTGGTTCACGCCGCTGGCGCCGGCCGCCTCGGCGAGCGCGATACGGCTGCCGCAGCGCTGGTTCAAACGCCAGGCGCCAGTTACGTGGTCGGCGTGGACGTGGGTGTCGAGCGTCGCCCGTAACCGCAGGCCCAATTCCTGCAGCAGCGCCAAATCGCGCGGCACCTGTTCGTAGACCGGATCGATCAGCAGCGCCTCGCCGCTGTCTTCTTCACCCAGCAGGTAGGTATAGGTGGACGAGGTGGGATCGAAAAGCTGGCGGAAGATCATCATGGCGCTCTGCATGAAAGGGGGCGTGGCGATCCTTTGTGGGCCCGTCTCGTCCAGGCTCCATCAGACTCAAACAACAGACCGTCTGGCGATGCGCAGGCAGGACCTGATCGTCTTGAAGCCAGCGAAGGACTGCTCTGTTTTTCCGCTACCAGCTGTTGTCCCGCGGCCTGAGCGGAGGACCTGCCTCTTCATCGAAGACTCTCATCACGTGAGGCAATCGATCAAAGTTTATTGGCCAGCATACCGTTCCGCAAAGGCTTTGTTGGTTTGTGCATCGCAACGAACGGCCCGGCACCGAATCAGGCGTCAGACTCAGGAACGGAACCGCGCGCCGCTCCAGTCCGCCTCGCGAGCAAGCGCGACGAAAGCCGCCAGATAATCGATGGCGTCGTCCGATTCCCGCGTGCCCAGAAATATCTGTTTGGCGATGCCCTTCCTGCCGAGCCGCAGCGGCACGAGCGGCATCGAGTCCGCATACTCTTCCGCCAGCCAGCGCGGCAACGCGGCGACGCCGCGCCCGCTCGCGACCATCTGCAACATGATGTCGGTGGTCTCGATCACCTTGTGTTTCCTCGGCACGACGTTGGCCGGCGTCAGGAACTGGTTGTAGATATCCAGCCTGTCTGTTTCGACGGGATAGGTGATCAGCACTTCGGTGCCAAGCTGCTCGGGCGTGACGTAAGCCACGTCCGCCAGCGCATGCCCTTCGGCGACGACGAGCACCTGTTCATAGTCGAATACCGGCTGAAAACGCAGGCCTGGTTTTTTCAGCGGATCAGGCGTGACCAGCACGTCGATGTCGTAGCCGAACAGCGCGCCGATTCCGCCGAACTGAAAGCGCTGCTTCACGTCGACGTCGACATCAGGCCAGCTTGCCAGATAGGGCGATACGACCTTGAGCAGCCACTGGTAGCACGGGTGGCACTCCATGCCGATCCGCAGCGTGCCGCGCTGGCCCTGCGCATACTGTTTCATGCGCGCCTCCGCATGTTCGAACTGCGGCAGCAGACGGTTCGCGAGCGCGAGCAGATACTGGCCCGGTTGCGTCAGGCGCATCGACCGCCCTTCGCGATTCCATACCGCGGTGCCCAGTTGCTGCTCCATCTTTTTCACGGTGTGACTCAGTGCCGACTGCGTGAGATTCAATGCGTTCGCCGCAGCCGTCAGAGACCCCAGCCTGTCCACTTCCCTGATGATGATCAGATGGATACGCTCCAGCATCGCCCTGCTCCATGAACAAAACTAATTGATAGATGAAATTAATCCATTTTATTTCATACATGGAAAATTCTATCATCGCTGTCAGTCATTCACTGGACGGCGTAACGACATGGTCACCACACACAATCTGGGCTTTCCGCGCATCGGCGCGAAACGCGAACTCAAGTTCGCGCTCGAAACATACTGGAAGGGTCAATCGTCACGCGACGAACTGAAGGCGACAGGCGAACAGCTTCGCGCGCGCCACTGGGCGAATCAGGCGGGGCTCGACTTCGCACCGGTCGGCGACTTCGCGTTTTACGACCAGGTGCTCGACATGAGCTTCACTCTGGGCAATCTTCCGGAGCGGGTGCGCGATTTCCACGGCGACAGGCTCGACAATTATTTCCGCGTTGCGCGTGGCCGTTCGGCGCAAGGCGCCGGGGACCATGGCGCATGCTGCGGCGGCGTGGCCGCCGGCGAGATGACCAAGTGGTTCGACACCAACTATCACTACATCGTCCCGGAGTTCGACGCGGCAACGCAGTTCTCGCTCGATGCGTCGCGCCTCGTCGAGCAGCTCGCGCAGGCACGCGCGCTCGGCGTGAAGGCCAAGCCCGTCATCATCGGGCCGGTGACGTACCTGTGGCTGGGCAAGGCGAAAGACGATTCCGACAAACTCGCGCTGCTGCCGCGCCTTCTTCCGGTGTACGCGGCGCTGCTCGACTACTTCACGGCGCAAGGTGTCGAGTGGGTGCAGATCGACGAGCCCGCGCTCGTGACCGAACTCGACCCGGCATGGCGCGAAGCATTTGTCGCTGCATACGCCGCGCTCGAGACACGCCGGGTCAAACTGCTGCTTGCAACCTACTTCGGCCAGTTGCAGGAAAATCTCGAACTCGCCTGTACGCTTCCCGTCGACGGTCTGCACATCGACGCAATCAATGCGCGCGATGAAGTCGCGCAAGTCGCGGCACGACTGCCTGCCACGTCCGTTCTGTCCGCGGGCGTAATCAACGGCCGCAATATCTGGAAAACCGATCTGAACGCGGCGCTGCAATGGCTGGAACCGCTACATCGGGCGCTTGGCTCGCGGCTCTGGATTGCGCCGTCGTGTTCGCTTCTGCACACGCCCGTCGATCTGGACAGTGAACAGAAGCTCGACCCCGAGATCAAATCCTGGCTCGCGTTCGCGCTGCAAAAGCTCGACGAAGTGACGGTCCTGGCTGCCGCGCTCAACCACGGCCGCGCGGCCGTCGCCGATGCGCTCGCCGCCAACGCGGCCGCGATTGAAAGCCGGCGCGCCTCCCCGCGCGTTCACAATCCGTCGGTCAAGGCAGCTGTCAGCAGGATCGACGCCGCACTGGGCCGGCGCGCGAGCGCATATCCGCAGCGCGCCGCGAAGCAGTCGACGATCCTGAACCTGCCCGCGTATCCGACCACCACGATCGGCTCGTTCCCGCAGACAGGCGAAATCCGCGTCGCCCGCAGCCAGTTCAGGAGCGGCGAACTCGACGGCGCCGCCTACAAAGCGGCGATGGAACGCGAAATCACGCGCAGCGTGAAAGAGCAGGAGGCGCTGGGTCTCGACGTGCTGGTACATGGCGAAGCGGAACGTAACGACATGGTCGAGTATTTCGGCGAACAGCTCGACGGCTACGCGTTCAGCCAGTTCGGCTGGGTCCAGTCGTACGGCTCGCGATGCGTGAAGCCGCCGATCCTGTTCGGCGACATCAGCCGTCCTCGGGCGATGACCGTCGAATGGATCAAATACGCGCAATCGCAGACGGCCAAACCGATGAAGGGCATGCTGACAGGACCGGTCACGATCCTGAACTGGTCGTTCGTGCGCGACGACCAGCCGCGCTCAGTCTCGTGCTACCAGCTGGCCCTTGCCATCCGCGAGGAAGTGCTCGACCTCGAAAAGGCCGGCGTGCGCGTGATCCAGATCGACGAGGCCGCGCTTCGCGAAGGACTGCCATTGCGCAAGGCACAGTGGAACGAATATCTGCAGTGGGCGGTGGAGTCTTTCCGCATCACCGCAAACGGCGTGAAGGACGAAACGCAGATTCACACGCACATGTGCTATTCGGAGTTCAACGACATCATCGCGTCGATCGCGGATATGGACGCGGACGTGATCACGATCGAAACGTCGCGCTCGGACATGGAACTGCTCGACGCGTTCGACAACTTCAACTACCCGAACGAAATCGGCCCCGGCGTGTACGACATTCATTCGCCGAACATCCCGAGCCAGGAGCACATCGTTCAGTTGATGAAGAAGGCGGCCGGACGCATTCCCGCGGAACGCCTGTGGGTCAATCCGGATTGCGGCCTGAAAACGCGCGCATGGGAAGAAGTGATTCCGGCGCTCAGGAACATGGTCGCCGCCGCGAAAACCCTGCGTCAGGCTGTCTGATGTCGCTTGCCGCGTGCGTGGATGGCGACGTTCGATGCTAACGGCGCCGACGCCCACCCGGACAACGTATCAGTAAACATCACGGCCACCGAAAGGTGGCCGTCTTGCTATCCGGCTGTCGGGTTATGCGGCGGTTTTCGCGCCGCCGCGTTGCACAAAAATCGACTCCGGGGCCCGTAAGGATTTACCCGAATGCAATAAAGTATCGGTTGGCGGCTTTAATTTCAGTGGTGATATCGCCACGACAGGGCTAACTTTCATCCATGGTGGCGCGCGATACGATGTATGCGCGCCGCGCAGGAAAAATGGATCGGGAGGAGGACAGATGCACACCATTCGGGCTGCCAGCGCGCACAGGGACACTCGTCGCGCCAGAATCGTCCAGCCCGATCTGGAAGTGGTCGCCGTGCCGCGCGACGAATCGTTCAAGGTGTGGTCGCATGGTTATCCCTATCGCACGGTGCGCTGGCACTTCCACCCCGAATACGAAATTCAGCTCATTACGTCGACGACGGGCAAATACTTCGTAGGCGATTACATCGGCGACTTCGCACCCGGCAATCTCGTGATGACGGGGCCGAATCTGCCGCACAACTGGGTCAGCCATGTGCCGCAAGGCGAGCATGTGGATGAACGCTGCCTCATCCTGCAGTTCGATGCCGGGTTTGTCGCACGCGCCAGCGCGGTGTTCCCGGAGATCAGGCGCGTGGAATCCTTACTCGACGCATCGGCGTGGGGCGTGCTGTTCACACCGAAAACGGGCGCGGCCGCCGAACCGGTCATGCGCGAAATGCTCGATGCACAAGGCGTGCGGCGCATCACCCTGTTTCTTGCGTTGCTCGACCTGCTCGTGCAAAGCCCGGAGCCGGTGAAGCTGGCAAGCGCCGCGCATCATGCGGATCCGGCGCGCCATGCCGAGACCCGTATCAATCATGTGCTTGCCTATATCGGCAGGAATCTGTCGCAAGAGTTGCGAGAAGTGGAACTGGCCGAACTCACCGGACAAAGCGTGAGTGCCTTCTCACGATATTTCCGGCGGCATACCGGCGTGCCGTTCGTGCAGTACGTGAACCGGTTGCGCATCAATCTCGCGTGCCAGTTGCTGATGTCGGGCGAGCTGAATATCACGGATATCTGCTACCAGGTCGGCTTCAATAATCTTTCGAATTTCAACCGGCAGTTCCTGCTGCAAAAGGACATGTCGCCTTCGCGATGGCGCGCGTATCAGCAGCTCAATGCCGCGAGCGCGATCGAGTCTTCGGATGCGGTAGCCGCGCTCGAATCGTTCGGCTAGCACGGTTTTTTTGCAGGGAGAGGCCCGTTGATTTCGATAGCCATGTCGATCACATCACAACGTTTGACGCCGTCGAATGAACGCACTTCGCACTACCGGGTATACGGATCACGACGCAGCGCATGCCTGGCGCTTTTCTGGACACCGCTACACGCACTAACGAAGTTCACAACCACGGCAGCACCCGCCGGAATTTACTAATAACGGAGACACTCGATGACCCGCCTTCCGAACCAACTGATTCGCGCCAGCGCGCTCTGCCTCAGCCTGATGAGCGCCACGGCGGCCATGGCCGCGCCCAGTGGCACCGTTGCGTTCCTGATGCCCGACCAGGCGTCGACGCGTTACGAACAGCACGACTTCCCCGGCTTCAAGGCCGAAATGAGCAAGCTCTGCCCCGACTGCAGGGTGCTCTACCAGAACGCCAATGCCGACGTCGCCATGCAGCAGCAGCAATTCAATTCGGTGATCGCACAGGGCGCGAAGGTGATCGTCCTCGACCCGGTGGACTCGACGGCTGCCGCGTCGCTCGTCCATATGGCGCAAAGCCAGGGGATCAAGGTGATCGCCTATGACCGCCCTGTTCCTTCGACGCCGGCCAACTACTACGTGTCGTTCGACAACGAAAACATCGGCCGCGCCATCGCGCAGTCGCTCGTCCAGCACCTGAAGGAAACGGGCGTGTCGACCAGCAAGGGCGGCGTGCTCGAGGTCAACGGTTCGCCGACCGACGCGGCGGCGGGACTGATCAAAAAGGGCATCCATTCCGGCTTGCAGGGTAGCGGCTACAAGACCCTGGCCGAGTACGACACGCCGGACTGGGCGCCGCCGAAGGCGCAGCAGTGGGTCAGCGGCCAGATCACCCGCTTCGGCTCGAAGATTGTCGGCGTCGTGGCCGCCAACGACGGCACGGGCGGCGGCGCCATCGCGGCGTTCAAGGCGGCGGGCGTGAACCCGGTGCCACCCGTGACCGGCAACGACGCAACGATTGCAGGGCTGCAACTGATCATCGCGGGCGACGAGTACAACACGATCCTGAAGCCGAGCGAGATCGTCGCGGCGGCGGCGGCGAAGGTGGCCGTCGGCTTCCTGTCCGGCCAGACCCCGAAGGGTGAAACGACGCTCTTCAACACGCCGTCCCAGCTCTTCAAGCCGGCGGTCATCACGGCGAAGAACCTCAAGGCGGAAGTGGTCGACAAGGGCTTCGCGAGCGCGAAGGACCTGTGTACCGACCGCTATGCCGAAGGGTGCAAGAAGCTGGGCATCACGAACTGATCCGGCGCGGGGCAGGACGGGGCCCGGCGCGTGCCGGGCCCCTTTACTCATCATGAGGTATCCGTCAAATGACTGACAACTCCACAACACGGTCCGGGCCCGGCGAGCTGGTGCTGAGCCTGCGCGGCGTCTCGAAGAACTTCGGAGCGGTCTCGGCCCTGACGGACATCGAGCTCGACGTGCATGCCGGCGAAGTCGTCGCGCTGGTGGGCGACAACGGCGCCGGGAAATCGACGCTGGTGAAAGTGCTCGCCGGCGTCCATCAACCCAGCACCGGCTCGATCACGTTCCGCGGCCAGCCGGTCACGCTCGCCAATCCGGGCGCGGCGCTCGATCTCGGCATCGCCACGGTGTTCCAGGACCTCGCCTTGTGCGAAAACCTCGATGTCGTCGCGAACATCTATCTCGGGCGCGAGCTGAATCCGCTGCGCCTCGACGAGGTCGCCATGGAGGTGAAGGCCTGGACGCTTCTGAACGAACTGTCGGCGCGCATCCCGAGCGTGCGGGACGTGGTCGCGTCGCTGTCGGGCGGGCAACGCCAGACCGTGGCGATCGCGCGCTCGCTGCTGCTCGACCCGAAGCTGATCATGCTCGACGAGCCGACGGCGGCGCTCGGCGTGGCGCAGACCGCCGAGGTGCTGAACCTGATCGAGCGGGTCCGCGACCGCGGCCATGCGGTCATCATGATCAGCCACAACATGGAGGACGTGCGCGCCGTGGCCGACCGGATCGTGGTGCTGCGGCTCGGCCGCAACAATGGCGTCTTCTATCCCGACTCGTCGAATGAAGAACTGGTGGCCGCCATCACCGGCGCGACCGAAAACGCCGTATCACGTCGCGCCGGCCGTCGCCAGGCCGAGCAGGGTGTCTGAACCAAGGAACGATCATGAGCAACGAAATCAAAGACGGCTCCCCGCCTGAAACGCAAGGCGCGCCGCAGCCGTCCACGCTCCTCGACCGCAGCGATGTCCGCGTCAAACACGTGACCGGGATCGGCGACGCTGTCGCCGCCTTCGTCTCGCGGGTGCGCTCGGGCGATCTGGGCGCGCTGCCGGTCATCGCGGGCCTGATCATCATCTGGACCGTGTTCACCAGCCTGAACCCCGTCTTCCTCTCGGCCGACAATCTGGTCAACCTGCTGTTCGACTGCTCGACGGTCGGCGTGATCTCGCTCGGCATCGTCTGCGTGCTGATGGTCGGGCAGATCGACCTGTCGGTGGGCTCGATGAGCGGCTTCGCTTCGGCGCTCGTCGGCATGCTGTGGGTCAATCACGGCTGGCCGGTGCTGCTCGCCATCGTCGCCGCCGTCGCCGTTGGCGCGCTCGTCGGCGTCCTGTACGCGGTGCTGCTCAACCGCCTCGGCATGCCGAGCTTCGTCGCGACGCTCGCCGGGCTGCTCGCGATCCTCGGCTTGCAGCTCTACGTGCTCGGCGCCACCGGGTCGATCAACCTGCCGTACGGCTCGGCGATGGTGAACCTCGGGCAGCTCATCATCATCCCCGCTGTCGTGTCCTACGTTCTTGCGCTGGTACCCGGTGTCGTGATGCTGGTGCTCGGGCTGCGCACACGCGAGCGCCGCAGCGCGTCCCAACTCTCGGCGCCCTCGGTGAGCAGCCTGCTCGTGCGCAGCGTGGCCATCACCGTGCTGCTGGAAGCGGTGGTTGCCTACCTCAACCAGGGACGGGGCGTTCCGCTGATGTTCGGGGTCTTCCTCGGCATCGCGGTCGCGATGGACTACGCGCTCATGCGGACGCGCTGGGGCCGCTCGATGCATGCGGTCGGCGGCAATCACGAGGCCGCGAGGCGGGCCGGCATCAAGGTCGACGCCATCTACACCAGCGCCTTCGTGCTGTGCGCCAGCCTCGCCGCGCTCGGCGGCGTGCTGACGGCGGCGCGGCTCGCCTCGGCGAGCCAGCAGGCCGGCAGCGGCGACGTGAACCTGAACGCCATCGCGGCGGCCGTGATCGGCGGCACGAGTCTCTTCGGTGGACGCGGCAGTGCGTATTCGGCGGTGCTGGGGATCATCGTGATCCAGTCGATTGCGAGCGGCTTGACGCTCCTGAACCTGTCGTCGTCGCTGCGCTTCATGATCACCGGCGCGGTGCTGGCGATCGCGGTGATCGTCGATTCGCTCGCCCGGCAGTCGCGCGTGTCGCATGGCCGCGCGTGATTCGATCAATGCAGCAAACGTCTTGCATGGGAGTGCATTAAATGACTGAATCCTTGAAGGGAAAAATTGCCGCCATCACGGGTGCGGCATCCGGCATCGGTCTCGCGTGTACGCGCGCGCTGATCGCGGAAGGCGTGAAGGTCGTTCTGATCGACCGCGCAGAGGACAGGCTCACGTCGCTCTGCAAGGAGTTGGGTCCGAACGCGCTGCCGCTCGTCGTCGACCTGCTGAAGCCGTCGGAAGTCTCCGCGATGCTGCCGAAAATCCTTGCTCTCGCCAGCGGTCTCGACATCTTCCACGCGAATGCCGGCGCCTACGTCGGCGGCGAAGTGGTCGACGGCAATCCGGACGAGTGGGACCGCGTGCTGAACCTGAACGTCAACGCCGCGTTTCGCTCGGTTCAC
>CALFSF010000137.1 GCA_937917025.1 uncultured Paraburkholderia sp. | reverse complement strand
CAGGGACCTACGGATTAACAGTCCGGCGCTCTACCAACTGAGCTATCGGGGAACAACAACAGCAGAGAAGCGAAATTGTATGGGGTGCTTCAGGGCCTGTCAATAGCTTTTGCTTATCCCGCCCGCGCTTCGGCTACACGTGGCGCGCGGCACAGCGGGGGTGCAGACCCGCGCCGCTCAACGCTCGAGCATCGCCAGTTTTTCTTTCACGTCCTTGAATTCGTCGGCTTCCGGCAGCGGTGCCCTGGTCTTCGTGATGCTCGGCCAGCCCTTCGCGAGGTCGGCGTTCAACGGGATGAAATCCTGCTGGTCGCCCGGCACGTCTTCTTCGGCATAGATCGCGTTCACCGGGCATTCGGCGACGCAAACAGCACAGTCGATGCACTCATCGGGGTCGATCGCGAGGAAGTTGGGACCTTCGCGAAAGCAGTCCACCGGGCACACATCGACGCAGTCGGTATAGCGGCACTTGATGCAGCTTTCGGTCACAACGTGAGTCATTCAGGCAGCTCCTGCATGCGGTATCTGGGGAGGCGAAACGAGGCGAAACGCCAAAAGCGCTATTGTAGCGTAAGGTCAAGAGCCGTATAGGCTGGCCGGCAATGGGGTTTATATCGTTTCGTGATTAGTTTATGGAGCGCGGCGACTGTCGTTCACGCGAGCCCGCCCGACCGCGCCGTGTGCTGGCCATCCGGCAGAGGCCCTTCGGCCCGTATGGAGGGCCGCATTCGGGTAACATGCAACAGGTCGGTTCGGGGCATGCCGGCTTACGAGGTGCCCCTTGCGGCCTTCTCCGATTACTGGCAGTCCGGTTTGCACAACATGATTATTAATTCGCTGCTCGATACTGATCTGTACAAGTTCACGATGATGCAGGTCGTTCTGCATCATTTCCCCGCTGCGAATGTGGAATACAGGTTCCGCTGCCGGACGCCGAACATCGATCTTGTGCCGTATATCGACGAAATCCGCGACGAGGTTCGCCAGCTCTGCCATCTGCGTTTCTCTGACGACGAACTCGATTACCTGCGCCGCATGCGCTTCATCAAGGGCGACTTCATCGAGTTTCTCGCGCTTTTCCATCTGAGCGAGAAATACATTTCGATCAAGCCATCGGAGAAGGGAAACGGAGAGATCGACATCGAGATCACGGGCCCATGGCTGCATACGATTCTCTTCGAGATTCCGATGCTCGCGATCGTCAACGAGGTGTATTTCCGCAACACGCAGCAAAAGCCGGATTACTCGGAAGGGCGCGAGCGTCTGCGCGAGAAGATCCAGCTGCTGGGCGCGCGTCCGGAATTCTCCGAGTGCAAGATCGCGGATTACGGTACGCGGCGCCGCTTCTCGAAGCAGTGGCACGAAGAGGTGATCCTCACGTTGAAGGACGGTCTCGGCGAGCAGTTCGCGGGCACGAGTAACGTGTTCTACGCGCTGAAGCACGGCCTGACGCCGCTCGGCACGATGGCGCATGAATACCTGCAGGCCTGTCAGGCGCTCGGGCCGCGGCTGCGCGATTCGCAGATCTTCGGCTTCGAGATGTGGGCGAAGGAATATCGCGGCGACCTGGGTATCGCGCTCTCCGACGTGTACGGCATGCAGGCGTTCCTGCGCGACTTCGATATGTACTTCTGCAAGCTGTTCGACGGGGCGCGTCACGATTCGGGCGATCCGTTCGACTGGGGTGAGCGTCTGCTGGAGCATTACGAGGCGAACCGCTGCGACCCGCGCACGAAGGTGCTCGTGTTCTCCGATGCGCTCGATATCCCGAAGGTGCTCCAGCTGTACGAGCGATTCCGCGGGCGCTGCAAGCTCGCGTTCGGCGTTGGCACGAACCTCACGAACGATCTCGGCTATAACCCGCTGCAGATCGTGATCAAGATGGTCCGCTGCAATGGTCAGCCCGTCGCGAAACTCTCCGATTCGCCGGGCAAGAACATGTGCGACGACAAGGCCTATCTCGCCTATCTGCGGCAGGTGTTCGGCATCGAATCGCCCGTGGAAGACGCCGCGAAGTAACGCAACGTCGACGTGCGCGAACATGGCCGTCCGGCCAGGTGTTCGCGCGAGGGGCGGCCGGTATAATTCTCCCGATACCGCAAGGTCATGGTCATCGTCACGAGGATTGCACATGGACACATCGGTTGCCCGTCGCAACATTCTGGCTCGCATCCGCGCAGCGCAGGGCCGTTCAGCCGAACCTGCCGCGTCCGAACGCGAGGCCGTCGCCGACTATCTCGCACGCCATCCTGAAGGTCCGCGGCCGCCCATGCCGGATGACCTCGTCGCGCGCTTCGTCGATGAAGCACGCAAAATGTCGACCACCGTCGAGGAAGTCGCGACGTTGGGCGACGTGCCCGCGGCGGCGCATCGCTATCTGCTGGAGCGCGAGCTTCCGGTGCAGGCCGTCGCGTGGGAGACGCTACGCGAACTCGCGTGGGCTGACGCCGGTATCGCCGTCGAATTTCGCAAGCCCGGCAACCTCGACCCGGTCGGCATCACGGGCTGCTTCTGCGCGACAGCCGAGACCGGTACGCTGGTACTGCTGTCGGGACCGCAGACGTATTCATCGGCCGGTCTGCTGCCGGAAACGCATATCGCGATCGTGCCTGCATCGCGCATTGTCGCGGGTCAGGAGGATGCGTTCAGCCTGATCCGTGCCGAACGCGGCGAGTTGCCGCGCGCAGTCAATTTTGTCTCCGGGCCATCGCGTACCGGCGATATCGAACAGACCATCGTGCTTGGCGCGCACGGCCCTTACCGGGTTCACGCGATCGTCGTCCGTGGTGCGTGAAGCACGACGCGACCGGTCGCTTGCATCAATTCCGGATTCCTCGATGAAACGACATACCGCGTCGCGCGCGGGCATGGCGCTTGTTGCGTTGCTGGTGGCCATGTGCCCGCAACTCGCCGCTGCAGCCACACTCGACGGCGCGACGCTTTCCGCGTTATGGGGCGTGCCTTTTGCGGGCATGCTGCTTTCGATCGCGATCTTCCCGCTCGTCGCGCCGGCGTTCTGGCATCACCACTTCGGCAAGATCGCGGCGGCGTGGGCGGCGCTGTTTCTGGTTCCGTTCGGCGTCGCTTTCGGCGCGGATGTGGCGTTCGGCACGTTCGTGCATGCGCTCTTCGAGGAATACATACCGTTCATCGTGCTGCTGACCGCGCTCTATACGGTGGCGGGCGGCATTTGCGTACGCGGGAACCTGCACGGCTCGCCCCGTCTCAACACGGGCATGCTCGCGCTCGGCACCGTGCTCGCCAGCATCATGGGCACGACGGGCGCGGCGATGCTGCTGATTCGCCCGCTCCTGCGCGCGAACGACAATCGCAGGCACGTGGTTCATGTCGTGGTGTTCTTCATCTTTCTGGTCGCGAACGCGGGCGGCTCGCTGTCGCCGCTGGGCGATCCGCCGCTCTTCCTCGGCTTTCTCAACGGCGTGAGCTTTTTCTGGACGACGACGCATCTCGCGTTACCGATGCTGTTCGTTTGCGTGATTTTGCTCGCCATCTTTTACGCGCTCGATTCGTACTACTTCCGTCATTGGGAAGAGTCGCGCACGCCGTTGCTGGATCCGACGCCCGATTCCGTGCCGTTTGGTCTCGATGGCAAGATCAACTTCGTGCTGCTCGGCGCGGTGATCGGGCTCGTGCTGATGAGCGGCCTGTGGAAGCCGGGTATCGAATTCGACCTGTCCGGCACGCACGTCGCGCTGCAAAACGCGGTTCGCGACGCAGCGCTGATTGTCCTGACACTCGTATCGCTCGCCATCACCCCGCGCGCCGCGCGCGAGGGCAACGATTTCAACTGGGCACCCATCGAGGAGGTGGCGAAGCTGTTCGCCGGCATCTTCGTGACGATCGCGCCGGTTATCGTGATCCTGCGCGCGGGTCAGGACGGCGCGTTCTCGGGCATCGTGCATCTCGTCAACGACGCGTCGGGCCAGCCGCACGCCGCGATGTATTTCTGGGCGACCGGCATCCTGTCGTCGTTCCTCGACAACGCGCCGACCTATCTGGTGTTTTTCAACCTGGCCGGTGGAGACGCGCACACGCTCATGACCACGGGCGCGACCACGCTCGCGGCCATTTCGGCGGGCGCGGTGTTCATGGGCGCGAACAGCTATATCGGCAACGCGCCGAATTTCATGGTCAAGGCGATCGCGGAATCGCGCGGCGTGCGCATGCCGGGCTTTTTCGCGTACCTTGGCTGGGCGCTGGTCGTGTTGATGCCAGTGTTCCTCGTGAGCACATGGCTGTTTTTCTGATCGTATAAACGCATAAAACGAGGCCAGCGCCGCGTGCGGACGGCGCGGGCGGCAACTCCGGAGAATGACAATGCAGAAGATTCTTGTGGCACGTCCGATCTTTCCGGACGTGATCGATCGGCTCAAGCAGTATTTCGACGTGGACTGGAACAACGGCGACGTGCTGGGCGCCGACGAACTCACTCGCCGGCTTGCTGATAAAGATGGCGCGCTGACAGCCGGCGACCCGGTCGGGGCATCGACACTGGCCGCCGCACCACGGCTGCGTGTGGTGGCGAACATGGCGGTCGGCTACAACAACTTCGATATGGCCGCGTTCAATCGCGCGCACGTGCTCGGCACGAACACGCCCGATGTCCTGAACGAGTCGACGGCCGATTTCGGCTGGGCGCTGATGATGGCGGCCGCGCGCCGCATCGCGGAATCCGAACACTGGTTGCGCGCGGGCCACTGGCAGAAGTGGAGCTACGACGGTTTTCTCGGCGGCGACGTGTACGGCTCGACCCTTGGCGTGATCGGCATGGGGCGCATCGGGCAGGCGCTGGCGCGGCGTGCGCGCGGCTTCAACATGCAGGTGATCTATCACAACCGCTCGCGCGTCGCGGAGCAGATCGAGGCTGAACTGAACGCGCAGTACGTTTCGAAGGAGGAACTGTTGCGCCGTGCCGACCACGTCGTGCTCGTGCTGCCCTATACGAAGGACAGTCATCACACGATCGGCGCGGCCGAGCTTGCCTTGATGAAACCGACGGCGACGCTCACGAATATCGCGCGCGGCGGCATTGTCGACGACGCCGCGCTCGTCGACGCGTTGCGCGCGAAGCGCATCGCGGCGGCTGGCCTCGACGTGTACGAAGGCGAGCCGAAGCTCAATCCCGATCTGCTCACCGTGCCGAACGTGGTGCTCACGCCGCACATCGCGAGCGCGACGGAAGCCACGCGGCGCGCGATGGCGAATCTCGCGGCGGACAACCTGATCGCGGCGCTCGGCGAGGGGCCGCGCGCCGGGCAGCCGCCCAATCCGATCAATCCTGAAGTGCTGGGGAAAGCGCGTACATGACCACTCTTTTGCTCGCGGCCGTCGTCATTCTGGCGGTCGCGCTTGTCGTTGCCTTGTTCGTGTTGATGCGCGGCCACAACGGCGCCGACACGAACGACGCATTCGCGGAACTCGGCGAGCGGATGACCGGTGCCGCCGATGCGCAGGCACGCGCTTACGAACGGCTCGAACGGGAACTGCGCAGCGAGATCACGGAAACGGCGCGCACGTCACGGCTGGAACTGGCCGGCGGTTTTTCGCAGTTCCAGACGACGCTCGCGTCGCAGCTCACGAGTATCGCGACGGTCCAGAACAACCAGATCGACGGCTTTGCGCAGCAGCTCGTGAAGCTCACCGAATCGAACGCGCAACAGCTCGAAGCCGTGCGCCAGAGTTTGCAGCAGCAGTCGTTACAGGCGCGCGAAGAGCAGGGCGTGACGCTCAAGCGCTTCGGCGACACGCTCACGATGCAGCTGTCGCAACTGACCGAGGCGAACGACCGGCGTTTCGCCGAGGTACGCGCGACGATCGAGCAGCGTTTGAAGGACATCGAGGCGAACAACTCGACGAAGCTTGAAGAAATGCGTCGCACGGTCGACGAGAAACTGCACGCGACACTCGAGCAGCGCCTTGGCGAATCGTTCAAGCAGGTCTCCGACCGGCTCGAACAGGTGCATCGCGGGCTGGGTGAGATGCAGACGCTCGCCGCGGGCGTCGGCGATCTCAAGAAGGTGCTGACGAACGTGAAGACGCGCGGCACGTGGGGCGAAGTGCAGCTGGAGGCACTCCTCGAACAGTTGCTGACGTCCGACCAGTACGCGAAGAACGTCGCCACGATTCCGAAGAGCGGCGATCGCGTGGAGTTCGCGATCAAGCTGCCGGGGCGGCACGATTCCGCCGATGGCGTCGCGATTCCGGTGTGGCTGCCGATCGACGCAAAGTTTCCGCGCGAGGACTACGAGCGTCTGATCGACGCGCAGGAGCGGGCTGACCCGGTGGCGGTCGAAGACGCGTCGCGCGCGCTCGAAGCGCGTATCCGCGCGGAGGCCCGGACGATCGCGGAAAAGTACGTGTCGCCGCCGCATACCACTGATTTCGCGCTGCTGTTCCTGCCGACCGAAGGCCTGTATGCGGAGATCCTGCGTCGCCCCGGTTTGACCGACCTGTTGCAGCGCGACTACCGCGTGACGATTGCTGGCCCGACCACGCTGACCGCATTGCTCAACAGCCTGCAGATGGGTTTTCGTACACTGGCGATCGACAAGCGTTCGAGCGAGGTCTGGCAGGTTCTGGGCGCGGTGAAAACGGAATTCGGCAAGTTCGGCGACGTGCTGTCGAAGACAAAGGCGCAGCTCGAAACCGTCACGCGTTCGATCGAACAGGCGGAAACGCGTACGCGGGTAATGAACCGCAAGTTGCGCGATGTCGAGGCGTTGCCGGGTGAAGCGGCGAGCGGGCTGCTGGGCGACACGCTCTCAGGCGCGGATGCGGACGAAGCTTGATGCCGGTTTCACGCACATTGCGCCGGTTGAAAAGGCGCAGCGTGTGCAACATGGCTGACGCAGGTAACTACTGTCTGCGGGCTCATCGAAGGAGAACGTCGCTAACCGCACACCAATGGCGGCTCGGCAACGCAATCAACCCGCCTTGATACGCCCGGGCGCGGCCAGCTTGTCGAGCGCGTCGCCCGTGATGCGCACGATGCGCCAGTCGGGCATCACGCTCGCGCCCATCTTCTCGTAGAAATCGATGGCCGGCTGGTTCCAGTCCAGCACGGACCATTCGAAGCGCCCGCACTGGCGTTCGACGGCCAGCGCGGCGAGATGTTGCAGCATCGCCGTGCCGAGACCCGTGCCGCGTTGTGATGGCTGCACGTAGAGATCTTCGAGATACAGCCCGCGGCGACCGAGAAACGTCGAAAAATTGTGAAAGAAGAGCGCGAAACCCACCACGCGTCCGTCTGCTTCGGCAACCAGCGCTTCCGACGAGGGCTTTTCGCCGAACAGCGCATCGTGCAGGCCTTCTTCGGTGGCGACGAACAGATGCGTGAGCTTTTCGAATTCGGCCAGCTCGTAGATCAGCGCGTAAATCGCGCTGATGTCGGCGGGCGTCGCTGAGCGGATGGTTGCGGCCGTCATGCTTCTTCCGGCGCGTCGGACAGGTGAATCTCGATGCCGCCAAAGCGCGACGCAACCCAGTTATATGCGTGGCACGCGATCCACAGCAGGATGAAGCCGAGAATCGCGTTCAGCAGCAGCGCGCTGAACACGGTGCTCAGTTCGACGGAGCCATAACGGAAGAATGCGACGAGCACACCCAGCAGCACGATCGGCACGCTGAACGTCAGATAAACCAGAATCAGCGCCTTGGCGGTCTGTCCCGGCGCGATGAAGGAGATCTGCTTTTTCATTTGAATCAAGCCCGCTAGTCGTGATGGATTCGTTGAGAGGGGTGTTCAGACGAGACCGTCGAACAGCATGATGTCGACAGGGTCGCCTTCATCGATGTCGGATTGTTCGTGCGCGAGCACGAGGAAACAGTTCGCTTCGCTCATCGAACTGAGCACGCCGGAGCCTTGCGAACCGGTTGGCGTGACGTGCCACCGGCCGTGCGCATCGCGGGCCGCGACGCCGCGCTGGAACTCCGTGCGGCCAGCGCGTTTGCGGATCGCCTGCGTGCTGGTCGCCGAAATGACCGGCTGCGGCGCAACCGTCGCGCCGGACATCACGAGGAGCGCTTCGCGTACGATCTGGTAGAAGGTCACCATCACCGCGACGGGGTTGCCCGGCAGGCCGAAGAACAACGCCGGGTGACCGGCGCCGGGCCGGCCACCGGACCACACGCGGCCAAACGCCAGCGGGCGGCCAGGGCGCATCGCGAGACTCCAGAACGCGACGTCGCCGAACGTGCGCACCAGCTGCTTCGTGAAGTCGGCTTCGCCAACCGAGACGCCGCCGGACGTCAGCACGACATCCGCACTTTCGGCGGCGTTGCGCAGTGCTGCTTCAAGCGCGGCTGGTTCGTCGCGCACGACGCCGAGATCCAGTGCGGCGATGTTCATCCGGCGCAGCATCGCGAAGAGCGTGTGACGGTTGCTGTCGTACACGCAGCCGGGGTCGAGCGGCTCGCCGAGCGAGCGCAGTTCGTCGCCGGTGGAAAAGAACGCGACGCGCAGTCGCCGGCGCACCGGTACTTCGCCGATACCCAGCGAGGCCAGTAGACCGAGATCGGATGCGCGCACGATGCGGCCCGCGCGCAGCGCGGGCTGGCCCTGAGCCAGATCCTCTCCGGCGAGGCGGCGATTCGCGCCGCGCGTCAATGCGTTTGCGGCGAAATGAACCGTGTCCGCTTCGCGGGTTACCGCTTCCTGCGGCACGACCGTGTCGCAGCCGGGCGGAATCAGCGCGCCGGTCATCACGCGCACGCATTCTCCGGCCGCGACCGGCCGCCCGAACGCATGGCCCGCGAGCGCTTTCCCCGCGACCTGAAGCGAAACCGTTCCGGCTTGCGCTTCGAGCGAGGCGCCGTCGAACGCGTAGCCGTCCATCGCCGAATTGTCGTGCGCGGGCACGCTGATCGGCGAAACGATGTCTTCGGCCAGCACGCGGTCGAGCGCGTCATGCAGCGGCACGCGCTCGATCGCCGTCACCGGGCTCGCCCATTCGCGCACGATCGCCTGAGCCGAGGAAACAGGCAGCGCGTGAGGGTCGTACTGGACGATACAACGGGAAAAGTCGTTAAGCGTGGTCATTGGGTGGAGATGCGTCGCGGCCCGGATGCGGATCCGGCGATCGTCTCGTGACGCGTGCGACCGGAGGCGGCTGTAGCCGCTGCACAAGGTCTTATGCCCGTTCGAGATCGGCGAGTTCCTGCAAGGAGTTGGCATTGTAAAACGCGCGCCCGTCGGTAAAGCCGACTTCGACGGTCGTGTGGCGCGCGTACCACGCGCGGACCTTGCGCTCGCCGGCGCCGAGGAAAGCCGCCAGATCGTCGGCCAGCGACGTGCGCAACAGCGCGACAACGGGATGCAGGACGGTTTCGCCGTTCGCGTCGAGCGTCGTGGCGGTGGCGATATCGGCCGCGTTCGCGTCGAGCGCGTCGACCAGCTCGCGCGCGAGGTCGGTGGGCAGATTCGGCGTGTCGCACGGCGCGCTCAGCACGAAACCGGTTTGCGCCGCGCGCAGGCCGGCCAGCAGCCCGGCGAGCGGGCCCGGAAAACCGGGCAGCGAATCGCCGACGACCGTCGCGCCGAACGCCGCGCCCAGTTCGGCGTAACGCTCGATGTGACGGTTGGCGCTGATCAGAACCGGTCCGGTCTGCGGCGCGAGACGCCTCAGCACATGCAGCGCCAGCGGCTCGCCGCGCAGCAGTTGCAGGCCTTTGTCGAGGCCGCCCATGCGCGTGCCGCGTCCGCCTGCGAGAACGAGTCCGGTGATCTGTCCGGTGGGGATCGACATGAACGCGACGGCCCTAGCCGCCGATGTACGACATTTCGACGCGCCGTGGTTCCGACGCGTTCGGCTCCGCACTCGCGCTGCCGCGTAGCTGCGAGTAGCGGTCGGTGCGCGTGTGCCAGATGCGCGCGATGGCGGTGGCGATCTCGGCGTCGCTCGCGCCGTTGCGCACGAGCGCACGCAGATCGTGCCCGGACGAAGCGAAGAGGCACAGATACAGCTTGCCTTCGGTCGACAGCCGCGCGCGGGTGCAACTGCCGCAGAACGCGCGCGTGACGCTGGAAATCACGCCGATTTCGCCGCTGCCGTCGGCATAACCCCAGCGTTGCGCGGTTTCGGCGGCGCTGTGCGCTTCGAGCGGCACGAGCGGGAACTGCGCGGCGACACGCGCGACGACGTCCGCCGAAGGCAGCACTTCGGTCATGTTCCAGCCGTTCGACGTGCCGACATCCATGTATTCGATAAAGCGCAGCACCGCACCCGTGCCCTTGAAGTGCCGCGCCATCGGGACGATCTCGGTGTCGTTCGTGCCGCGCTTCACGACCATGTTCACCTTGATCGGTGCGAGTCCGGCGTCGTGCGCGGCTTCGATGCCCTTCAGCACGTCGGCGACCGCGAAATCGGCGTCGTTCATGCGACGGAACAGCGCGTCGTCGAGCGCGTCGAGACTGACGGTAACGCGCGTCAGGCCCGCATCTTTCAGGCTGCGCGCCTTGCGGGCGAGGAGCGATCCGTTGGTGGTGAGCGTGATGTCGAGCGGCCGGCCATCGGCGGTTTTCATCGCGGCGAGGCGTTCGATCAGGAATTCGAGGTTCTTGCGCAGCAGCGGCTCGCCGCCCGTCAGACGGATTTTCTCGACGCCATGTTCGACAAACACGCGCGCGAGGCGCTCGATTTCCTCCAGCGTGAGCAGCGCGCCGTGGGGCAGGAACGGATAGTCCTTGTCGAACACCGCGCGCGGCATGCAATAGACGCAGCGGAAGTTGCAGCGATCGGTCACCGAGATGCGCAGGTCGCGCAACGGGCGCGCGAGCGTGTCCGTCAGCTCGCCACGGGGCGCGTGCGCCGGACCGGAGTAATCCGGAATCGCGCTGACATCGGCAACAGGGATGATGCGTCGGGACATGATCGCTTTTGTATCGTCTGGATGTCCATTCTAGCGGAAAGACGCGTGACTGCCGCTGTCCCTCGTTTGACCTCGGGCATGCCTGCTAAAACGGGTCATGGCCGCCGCGTCGCCGGCTCGCGCCGTAAAGCGGTGAACCGCTCTCCAGCAGCAAAAAGCCCGCCGGTGAGGGCGGGCTTTGCACTACTTTTCACTGCAACAGCCAGAATCGCCTACTGCGAATGCTTTGCCGTTTCGACCTGCTGCATCGGCGCGCTGTCAGCCGGCGGAAGCGGCTTGCGCTCGCGCACGGCGCGTGCCGGCTTGACGGTTTGAGCGGCGGCTTCCTGAGCGGCGCGCAGCTTCTCTGCGTCGGTGTTCACCCACACGAGGCCGGCCTTGTCGAGCACCGGCTGGAGGGCTTCGGCAGACAGACCGTTCGGGCGCGATGCCTCGCGTGCCGGGGCCGCTGCTACCGGTGCCGGCGCTGCGGCAACGGGGGCTTCGACGGCGGCAGGTTGCGCTTCAGCGTGAACTTCAGCTTGCACCGACGGCGCGACTGTCGCTTCGACAGCTGCTTCGTGGACCGGCGCGGGCACTGGCTCGGCGGGCGCTTCGACGGCAGGCGCCGCCGTGTGAGCGACCGGTTCGACCTGCGCGGGCGTGTCGCTGACGGCCGGGGCTACCGGTGAAGCAGGCGCAACGGGCTCAGCCGGTGTCGCCACGACTGCCGGGGCCGGTTCCGCAGCCGCCGGTTCGAAGTACGGCGCAGCCGGCGCTTCGACTGCGGGCGCAGCCTGCACGACCGGTGCTTCGTCAACCGGGACAACCGTTTCGGACTTCGCTGCCTTTTCGACGGCGAGAGCCGGCGTTTCGGCCGATGCATGCAGTTCACTGACCACGGCGGTTTGCGTTGCCACTGCGGCAACCACGACTTCCACCGGGGTCACGTCCTTCGCTTCGTTACGTTCCACGCGCGGCTCCGGCGCACGCGCCGGTGCATCGGCTGCGACATTCACGGTATCGCCTTCTGCTTCAGCAACATCGGCGGCGAGGTTGACGTTCGAACCGTCTTCCTCACGCTCGCGACGACCGCCGCGACGGCCGCGACGGCGGCGACGACGCTCTTCGCCTTCACGTGCAACCGCTTCCTGATCGGCCAGCGCACCGCCTTCAGTCACGCCTGCCTGAACCGGCAGCGCGGCTTCGAGCGTTGCTTCCTGATTCAGCACTTCGCCTTCCTGAGGCTGACGGTTGCGGCGCTCGCCACGTTCTCCGCGTTCACGACGCTCGCCGCGAGGCGTGCCATCGCTGGTTTCCACGCGTTCGCCACGTTCCTGACCACGCTCGCCACGTGCATCGCGACCTTCACGTGCATCGCGCGGCTCGCGGGCGTTGCGCGGTTCGCGCTGCTCGCGTTGTTCACGCGGTTCACGTTGCTCACGGGGCTCGCGTGCCTCACGGCCTTCACGCGCCTCACGCGGTTCGCGACCTTCACGCGGCTCCCGACCTTCGCGCTCCTGACGTTGTGACGATTGACCCTGACGGCCGGCGTCATCCGCCAAGGGATTCTCCGAATGGCGGCAA
>CALFSF010000136.1 GCA_937917025.1 uncultured Paraburkholderia sp. | reverse complement strand
CGCCGCGGTGTTCCCTACACTCAAACCGGTTGTGAGCTACTGGTCATGACGAAACCGTCCCTGATGCGCCGCGCCGCCGATGCCGATGTCTGCTTGTTGCTCGAGGGCACGTTTCCGTATGTGCGCGGCGGGGTGTCGAGCTGGGTCAACGAAATGGTGAGGGCGTACCCGTCCACGCGTTTTTCGATTGTCTTTCTCGGCAGCCGCGAGGAAGACTACGCGGATGCGGCCTACGCGCTGCCCGACAACGTCGTGCATTTCGACGCGCATTACCTGTACGAACATGCCGACGCGGACATGCGTCAGCCGCATGCGATGGAAGGGGACCGCGCCGCGTTCGCGCACTCCGCCGAACTGCACGCGGCGCTGCGCGACCCGCAGCGTGCGCCGTACGCGGACGGCCTGATGGCCGGCATGATACCGATGCTCGGTGAAAACGGTGCGTTGAGCGAAGCGCAGTTCCTGACGAGCCGCGCGGCATGGGAAACCATCGTCGATCAATACCAGCAGTACTGCACGGACCCGTCGTTCACCGATTACTTCTGGACCGTGCGCATCATGCACAAGCCGCTGTGGCAACTGGTGCGCATCGCCGAAACGCTGCCGCCGGCACGCGTGTATCACACGGTATCGACCGGATATGCGGGTTTTCTCGGCGCGATCCTGCATCACCGCACGCGCCGTCCGCTGCTCGTGTCCGAGCATGGCATCTATACGAAAGAACGCAAGATCGATCTGCTGCAAAGCCGCTGGATTCGCGACAGTCGCGGCGTGTTCGAGCGCGACATCTCGAAGGTCAGCTATTTCCGCGAGCTGTGGGTGCGCTTTTTCGAGGCGATCGGCAAGATGGCCTACGATGCGGCCGGCGATATCGTCGCGCTGTACGAAGCGAACCGCCAGCGCCAGATCGCCGACGGCGCCGACGCGAGCCGCACGCAGAGCATTCCGAACGGCGTCGACGTGGACGGCTTCGCGCCGCTCGTCGCGCAGCGCGAAGCGGGTCCGCATCGCGTGGTGGGGCTGATCGGGCGCGTGGTGCCGATCAAGGACATCAAGACGTTCATCCGCGCGCTCTTTATCGCGTCGCGCACGATGCCCGATATCGAAGGCTGGATCATCGGACCGGAAGAGGAAGACCCGGCGTATGCGCTCGAATGCCGGGCGCTGGTCGAAAGCCTCGGTCTCTCGAAGAACGTGAAGTTCCTCGGCTTCCAGCGCGTCGATGACGTGCTGCCGAAAATCGACGTGATCGCGCTGACGTCGATCAGCGAGGCGCTGCCGCTCGTCGTGCTGGAAGGCTTCGCGGCCGGGGTGCCGGCGATTACCACCGACGTCGGATCGTGCCGCCAGCTGATCGAAGGCGAAACCGCGGAGGATCGCGCGCTCGGTTCGGCCGGCCTCGTCGTGCAGCTTGCGAATCCGGCAGCGTTCGCTTCGGCGGTGCTGTCGCTGCTCGGTGACGACGCGCGCTGGCAGGCCGCGCAGCAGGCGGGTCTCGCGCGCGTGCGCCGCTATTACACGCGCGCGCAGATGATCGACCGTTATCGCACCCTTTACGAAAAACTCGCGGCCGCGCCCGATTCCCCCGGCGCGGTTCAGGCGGCGGCGCGCTGCCCGGTGCCGCACGCCGCGCGCGCTGCGCAACCCGGCGTGCAGCCGGGCGCACACAGTGGCGCACTGAGCGGCACACTGAGCGGTACACAAACGCAGGAGACACGCTGATGGCGGGTATCGGCTTCGAACTACGCAAAATCCTGCGACGCGAAACGCTGACCGGCGTGGCACGCGCGTACGCGTACGCAGGCCTGATCAGCTCGGGCCCGCTGATCCTGTCGATCTTCGGCATTCTGATCATCGGCGTGCTGAGTCTGGCGTCCGTGATTCCGAAGTACGCGATCGTGCAGTTCCAGGTGTCGGTGACCTACATCATCGCGCTCAGCCTGATACTGACGGGGCCGTTGCAGCTGTCGTTCACGCGTTTCATCTCCGACCGCCTGTTCGAAAAGCGCGACGACCTCGTGCTGTCGAACTACAACGGCGTGGTGCTCGTCTCGACGGTCGTGTCGGGCGTATGCGGTTTCATCGCGATGGCGTTCCTGTTTCGCGCCGAACCGCTGCTGTACCGGCTGCTGATGGTGGCGGGCTTCGTCGTGGTGAGCAACATCTGGATCGCGGTGATCTTTCTGTCGAGCGTCAAGCAGTACCGGCAGATCCTGCTGGTGTTTCTCGTCGGCTATACGTGTACGGTGGCGTTCGCGCTGCTGCTCAACGAGCATGGTCTCGTGGGTCTGCTCGGCGGGTTCGTTGCGGGGCATCTGGTTTTGCTGGCCGGTTTGTCGGGGCTCATTTATCGTGACTACCAGAGCACGCGGTTCATCTCGTTCGAAGTGTTCCAGCGGCGCTTCGCCTATCCGAGTCTCGCGGTCGTGGGGCTGCTCTTCAACCTGGGCGTGTGGCTCGACAAGTTCATGTTCTGGTATGCGCCGGGTACGGGCGCGCAGGTGATCGGACCGTTGCATGCGTCGGTGATCTACGACATTCCGGTTTTCATCGCGTACCTGTGCGTGATGCCGGGCATGGCGACGTTTCTGGTGCGTATCGAGGCGGATTTCGTCGAATACTACGACGCGTTCTACGACGCGGTGCGTAGCGGCGCGACGCTGCACCATATCAACGAGATGCGCGACATGATGGTCGGCAGCGTGCGCACCGGCCTGTACGAAATCATCAAGGTGCAGGCGGTCGTGCTGCTGCTGATCGTCGCGTTCGGCGCGGGGATTCTCGAATCGCTGCATATTTCGACGCTCTATCTGCCGCTGCTGATCATCGACGTGATTTCAGCGAGCCTGCAGGTGTTGCTGCTCGGTCTGCTGAACGTGTTCTTCTATCTCGACGGCCGCCGCATCGTGCTGAAGCTGACGGCGGCGTTCGTCGTGCTCAATGGCCTCTTTACCGGCGTTACACTGTGGCTCGGCCCCGATTCGTACGGTTATGGTTTCGCGCTGGCGCTGCTTGCCGTGGTGATCGCGGCCGTCACGGTGCTCGACAGGAAATTCGCTTCGCTCGAGTACGAAACGTACATGCTGCGAAATTGAAGCAGCGCAAGCGCCGTGCGCACGGCTTTTGGGTGCGCAGGCGCGGTTCTCCATTGCATCGACAGGAACAGGTCTCGTGAAGCTGCAACACCTTGACCGTTATTCAGTGCGTCCGATGCTCCGGTTCGCGGCCCACGTCGCGCGCGTGGTGATAGTGGGTGTACTGTCTTCCGCTGTGCATGCGCAGGCATCGGCGCCGTCGGTTGCGCTTTTCTATGGAGCGCACCCGCCGGTCGCGCAACTGGGCGCGTTCGACGTCGCCGTCATCGAGCCTGACAGCGGCTTCGATCCGCGCGCGCACAAAAACGCGCACACCGCGTGGTTTGCCTACGTGAGCGTCGGGGAAGTGTCGCGGGAGCGGCCGTATTACGCGGCGATACCGAAGGCATGGCTCGTGGGGCGCAACGACATCTGGGCGTCGACGGTGGTGGATCAGGATGCGGCGGGCTGGCCCGCGTTCTATGTCGAGCACGTGATCGCGCCGCTGTGGAAGCTCGGCTATCGCGGCTTCTTTCTCGACACGCTCGATTCATACCAGCTGGTCGCGAAAACCGCCGAAGCACGCGCGCGCCAGGAAGCGGGGCTGGTGCGCGTGATCCGCGCGATCAAGGCGCGCTATCCGCGCGCGAAGCTGATCTTCAATCGTGGCTTCGAAATCCTGCCGCAGGTGCATGCGCTCGCGTACGCCGTCGCCTTCGAGTCGCTGTATCGCGGCTGGGATCAGGCGCAACAGCGCTACGTCGAGGTGCCGCAGGACGATCGCGACTGGCTGCTCGCGCAGGCGAAGACGATTCGCGAGCGATACCGTTTGCCGGTCCTGTCGATCGATTACTGCGCGCCTCGCGATGACGAATGCGTGCGCGATACCGCCGCGCTGATCAGCGCGGCGGGCATCGTGCCGTATGTGACCGATGGCGGATTGCAGACTGTCGGTACGGGGCCGGCGCGCGGGGCGGCCCGATAGGGTCTGGCCGCGCGTTACGGGTTCTGACGCTGGCCGGCTGAACGCGTCGCCGCTGACGTTAAAGCGGACAATCTAGCGCAGCTGCAGGAGCGCGATAAACAAAACCATGCTGCCAATCGCACCGTCCAGCACGCGCCACGCGGCAGCACGCTTAAAGAGCGGCGCGAGCGCGCGGGCGCCGTAACCCAGCAGCACGAACCACACCGCGCTCACCGTCATCGCGCCGAGCGCGAACGGCACGCGTCCGGAAGCCGCTTCACGCGCCCCGGCCGTGCCGATCAGCAAAAACGTGTCCAGATAGACGTGCGGATTGAGCCATGTGAGCGCAAGCGTCATCAGCAGAACCGGCAGCGCGCGCTGGCGCACGGGCGCGGCGCTCCCGCCGGCGGCATCCAGCACGGCATGCCCGGGTTTGACCGCGCGCCGCAGCGCGCCGATACCAAACCACACGAGATACGCGAGACCCACATACAGCATCGCGTGCACCAACGTCGGGTAGCGTTCGACGAGCGCGGATGCGCCGCCCACGCCAAGCGAGATCAGGATGAAATCCGACAGCGTGCACAGCACGACGATCTTCCCGACGTGCGAGCGCATGATGCCCTGACGCAGAACGAACGCGTTCTGCGCTCCGATGGTGACGATCAGCGACGCGCACAACGCCGCGCCATGCGAGAAAGCGAGCCAGTCCATAGCCTGATCCAGTAGACGGTTGAAACGAATGACGCTAGTCTGCGATTTCGAAGCCCATAAGAGAAGCTAATTCACTTAATGCAGATTAAGGAACGCTAATGCTCGACTATGCCTTGCTGGATGCGCTCGTGGCTGTCGTGCGCCACGGCTCGTTCGACCGTGCCGCGACCGAACTCAACGTGACGCCATCCGCGGTGTCGCAGCGCGTGAAGCTGCTGGAGGAGCGCGTCGGCAGCGTGCTGGTGAAACGCGGGCAGCCGTGCGTCGCGACGACCTCGGGTGCGCTGCTGTGCCGCCACACCGAACGCGTGCAGCTGCTCGAAGCCGAACTGGGCGGGCGCCTCCCGACGCTGCCGGGCGCGCTCGTCGAATCGTGGCCCACGTTGCGCGTCGCGGTGAACGACGACAGCGTCGGCACGTGGTTCATCGACGCCGTCGCGGATTTCTGCGTCGAGCGCGAAATGCTGCTCGATCTCGTGATCGACGACCAGGATCACACCGCGCAGCGCATTCGCGACGGCAGCGTGCAGGGCGCCGTGACGACGCAGGCGGAGCCGGTGCAGGGCTGCCGCTCGACGCGTCTCGGCCGCATGCGCTATCTGGCGGTCTGCGCGCCGCGCTATTTCGAGCGGCATTTCGCCGGAGGCATCACGCGCGAGACGTTGCGCAACGCGCCGTGCGTCGACTTCAATCCGAAGGACCAGTTGCAGAAACGCTTCATGCGCCGCGTGACGCGCGCGGAACTCGATCCGCCGCTGCACTGGATTCCGCACGTCGCGGGATTTCTGCGCGCGTGCGTGACGGGGATGGGGTGGGGCATGTGCCCGGAGCGGATGGTCGCGCCGCATCTGGCGAGCGGCGAACTCGTCGAGATGACGCCGGGCAGGCATCTCGACATCGATCTTTACTGGCAGAGCTGGCGCCTTTCGATCGCCTGGCTCGACGATTTCAGCGCCGTGCTGAAAAAGCGCGCCAGCGAGTTTCTCGACCAGACCGGGCGCGGCGAAACGACGGTCTCGCCGCGCCGGCCCTAGTGCACTTCCGGCACGCCGGCCGTTTCGTCGCGCGGCTCGCTGTCGCGCGTCTCGGGCATCGCGACCCACACGAGCAGCACGGCGAGCGCGCCCGCCGCGGCCAGCCCGAAGAAGCTGAACGCATTGCCGAAGTGATCGGCGACGAACCCCGCCACCGTCGTGCTCAGCGTCGCGCCGATCCCGGCCGAGAGCCCGAAGAGTCCGATACACAGGTTGTAGCGTCCCTTGCCACCGGCGACGTCGGCGGCGATCAGCGGCAGCATCACGCCGAACACGGCGGCGCTCAGGCCGTCGAGCATCTGCACGGGCACGAGCAGATACGGGCTGCTCACGCCGGCAAACAGCAGCGCGCGTAACGGCAGCGCCGAGAAGCCGAGCAGCAGGATCGGCCGGCGTCCCCAGCGTTCGGCCGAGCGGCCGACCCACGGCGAGAGCATCGCGACGATCGCCTGCGGCACGATGATGCAGGCCGCGATCACGAGCTGCACGTAGTCGCCCATGCCGGCCGTCACTTCGCCCGCGGCGAGGTTGAGCATCGCCGCATTCGACAGATGGAACAGCACCACGCACGCCGCGAAAATCAGCATCCGCCTGTCGCGCAGCAGTTCGCGCAACGTCTCGCGCTCTTCCTTTTCCCGTTTGGGTTTGGGCGTGTGCTTCAGCGCGACCGGCACCGGATGCGGATTCGTGCGGATCATGGCGAGCGCGAAGAGCGCGGGCACCGCGAGTGCGCCGGTGAGCCAGAAGACCGCCCGCGGTGAATAGTATTCGCCGAAGAGCCCCATCAGCCCCGCCGCGACCGCGCTGCCGATCGACGCCCAGCGCGCGTTCTGGCCGAGCCGGTCGCCGAGATCGTGCCTGCCCACCAGCGTGATCGAGATGGCCGCCATCGCCGGTACGAGCATGCAGCTCGCGAAGCCGTGGAAGACCTCCGCGATCATCACCGGCAGCACGGTCGGGCTGCTGGCGAGCAGCAGCGCGCTCACGATGATCGCGATGATCGCCCACGCGGCCGCCCCCTTCTTGTTGCGCAGCGCGTCGACGACGGCGCCGCCCGGCACCTGGCTCACCATCGCGCTGATCGTGCCGACCGAGAGCGCGAGACCGATTTCGCCCTGCGTCCACTTGTGCGACGCGAGGTAGGAAGCGATGAACGGACCGAATCCCGTCTGCACATTGGCGACGAAAAAATTCAGCCAGTTGAGGGCGTGCAGACTGCGCGCGTCCGCCTTGTGTCGGTTCGTCATCGGGCAGGCTTCACAGAAGAGGCCGTAGCCGTGGATGACGATGCGCCCGCGCCCGCCCTGGCAGGCGCCGGCGCGGCAGCAGGCGCGGCGGCAGCCGGTGCCGGCGGGGGCGCCGGTGAAACCGCGCGGATCGGCCCGTCTGTCGTGTATGACGGCGACGCCTTGATCTGCGCTTCGCTCAGATCGATGAGCGGCGTCAGCTCCTTGTTCTTCGTGACGAAGTGCAGCGCCGACCAGTTGGCCGCGATCGTGCGCCGGTCGGGGCTGATGATGCCGCTCACGTCGAGCACGACCGCCTGGGGCTGCGCGGCGCCGTCGACCAGCACATCGATGATGCGGCCCACCTTGCCGCCGTTCGCGCGCTCGACGTTCGTGTCGAGGAGCGGCAACTGCCCGGGGCTCACGGGCGGCGGCGAAGTACCGGCGAGCGGCCCGGCGAGCTTCGGCCGGATCGAGAACGGCAGCTTGCCCTGCGGCATGTTGATCGTGATCGGCGCGCCCTTCGCGGCGGGCGCGAAGCGAAACGCGCTCCACGGGAAATTCGCCTTGCGATCGCCAATGCCGAGAAAGCCCAGCAGATTCACGACCATTTCGCGCGGCGTGCCGCTCGCATCCGTGATGAGATCGACCGCGCGGCCGACGACCTTGCCGTCGGGCCGCTGCACTTCGCTGTCGACGAGACCGTGCGCGCTGTTGCGCTCGATGGTGCGCGTCGTGATGATCGGCGGGGGCGGCGCAGGCGGCGCGGACGCAGGCGCGGGCGGCGGCGCTTCCTCGACCTTGCGCGGCTTCACGACCGGATGCTTCGGTTTTCGCGGCACCGGATGGCCGGTGCTGTCGGTCTGCTCGGGCTCGTTGTCCTCGATGACGAGCGGCGGCGGTTCGGGCGCGACCGGAATCGCTTCGGCGTCGCGGATCGGTGCGGGCGATTGCAGTTGCAACAGGCTGCAGCCCGACAGGAACCACGCCGCAAGGACGATCAGGATCGCGAGACGCAAGGCTGGACGTGGGAAACCGCCACTCATCTAGAAGGACTCCATGGGCACAGGCGGACACGTGGTGGTGTCCGCGATCGATACGGTTGGTCGCGTGTCAGGGCGAGAGTTTAACCCGCGCGGCGTGCCGCGCCCCGTTGGGGCCGGACTGCGGCCTCGCGGCGCGCCTGCCGGATACGCCGCATCCGTGCGTCCGGCCCCGGCGGCAGGCGGCCGGTCGCGCGTTTCGAGGCGCTGGAAACCGTAGGTGTAAACACGCGGCCCGCGGTGCCGCCTGACCGTCCCACAACGACATAAGGACCGCGACATGTTCTTCATGCCACGCATGCGATGGGAGATATGTTTGTGTTCCCCTACATTTCGAGACAGCACAAGAAGAACGGAGCGTCGCGCGGAGTGGCCGGTTGCGGGCGGATCGCCGGCAAGCGTCTGGCCGCGCGGCCGGCCCGCAAAACGGATACGCGTTCGACCGCTGCACGAAGAGGCCGCTGGTACGCCAGTGGCGCTCATCACACATAAGACACGTAACGAGACAAACCTGATGACGGCCGGTTCATCGACCGTTTCAGCATGCTGATAAAGGAGTCGCTTACCATGATGGAACCCCAGGCCCAGCCGATTAGCGAAGTCGGCGTCCAGTCCTTCGACTCGAAGGGCATTCTCGACCGGTACTTTGAAATCACCTCGCGGGGCAGCACGCAGCGCCAGGAAATCGTCGCGGGCATCACGACGTTTCTCGCGATGGTCTATTCCGTGTTCGTCGTGCCGGGCATGTTCGGCAAGGCGGGCTTCGACACGAGCGCGGTGTTCGTCGCCGTGTGTCTGACCACGGCGTTCGGCTCGCTGCTGATGGGCGTCTGGGCGAAGCTGCCGATCGCCATCGGCTGCGCGATCTCGCTCACCGCGTTCACCGCGTTCGGCCTCGTGCTGGGCAAAGGGCTGCATCCGACGGTCGCGCTCGGCGCGGTCTTCCTGATGGGCCTCGTGTTCACCGGCATTTCGGTGACGGGCGTGCGTTCGTGGATCCTGCGCAATCTGCCGTCGGGCATCGCGCACGGCACGGGCATCGGCATCGGCCTCTTCCTGCTGCTGATCGCGGCCAACGACGTCGGTCTCGTCGTGAAGAATCCGGGGCCGGGGCTGCCGGTGCAACTCGGTCACATCACGTCGTTGCCGGTGATCATGTCGGTGGCCGGGCTCGCGGCGATCTTCGGGCTGGTGCGCCGTCGCGTGCCGGGTTCGATCCTGCTCGTGATCGTCGCGATTTCCGCGATCGCGCTGATGATCGATCCGGCAGTCGCGTTTCATGGCTTCTTTGCGGTGCCTTCGCTGTCGGCGCCGGGACACGCATCGCTCATCGGCTCGATGGACATCAAGGGCGCGCTGTCGCTTGCCGTGCTCCCGAGCGTGCTCGCGCTCGTGATGACGGCCGTGTTCGACGCCACCGGCACGATCCGCGCCGTCGCGGGGCAGGCCGGCCAGCTGGATGCGAATGGCCGCATCATCAACGGCGGCCGTGCGCTGACGGCCGATTCGATCAGCTCGATTTTCTCCGGCTTCATGGGCGGCGCGCCGGCCGCGGCGTATATCGAATCGACCGTGGGTGTCGCCGCGGGCGCGAAGACGGGTCTTGCCGCCGCCGTGGTCGGACTCGCGTTTCTCGTCGTGATGTTCTTCTCGCCGCTCGCGGGCCTCGTGCCTTCGTATGCAACCGCACCGGCGCTGATGTACGTCGGCCTGCTGATGCTGAGCAGCGTCAGCAAGCTCGACATGAGCGACATGATCGACTCGATGTCCGGCCTCGTCTGCGCCGTGTTCATCGTCCTCACGGCGAACATCGTCACCGGCATCATGCTCGGCTTCTGCACGCTCGTGATCGGCCGCGTGGTGAGCGGCGAGTTCCGCAAGCTCAACGTCGGCACGGTGGCGATCGCGCTCGTGCTCGCCGTGTTCTACCTCGGCGGCTGGGCGATCTGATGCGCGCGTGACGCGTACAGTCTGAATCCGTATCGCGTCTTGAGGCGATACGTCGGGCGCTTCATGGCCATTCGCCATGAAGCGCCTTTGCTTTTGGTGCGTCGCATGTTCCCTTGACATGCCGGCTTCATCGTCTAAACTTAACTTTATGGTTAAGTATATGGACGCGGCGCTGGACCGCACGTTTTCGGCGCTCGCCGACCCCACGCGGCGCGCGATGCTCGCGCGCCTTTCCGGCCAGCACGACCTGTCGGTGAGCGAACTTGCGGCGCCGTTCGAGATGTCGCTGCCGGCGGTGATGAAGCATCTCGACGTGCTGTCCGAAGCGGGGCTCGTCACGCGCACGAAAACCGGACGCACCGTTGCATGCCGGCTCGCGCCCGCGCCCATGGAGGAAGCGATGGAGTGGCTCACCCGCTACCAGCGCTTCTGGACTGAACAACTCGATCGACTTGCTGCCTTTGTGGAGAAAGACGCATGCTCACCCGACCCAGTCTTACGATCCAGCGCCACATCAACGCGTCGCCCGAAAAAGTCTGGCGGGCCTGGACGGACCCAGCGCAAATAGCGGCGTGGTGGACCCCGATGGGCAACAAGGTCGTGCACGCCGAAATGGACGTGCGCGTGGGCGGCCGGTTTCGCGTGATCATGCACGCGCCGGATGGCGAAACGAACGACGTCAGCGGCGAATATCGCGAGGTCGTGCCCGGCACGAAGCTCGTGTTCACCTGGGCGTGGCTCGCGACGCCCGAACACGAATCGCTCGTCACGATCGTGCTGAGACGCGATGGCGACGCAACGCTTCTTACGCTCACGCACGAGCAGTTCTTCGACGAGGCCGCGCGCGACAGTCACCACGCCGGCTGGACGGATGTGCTCGACACGCTCGAGCGTCTCTTTGCCTGACCCGATATGGAGGAGCGCATATGGAACCGCACACGATCGTCTCAAGGGAAGAATGGATCGCCGCGCAGTGCGCGCATCTCGCGCACGAAAAGGCTTATACACGCGCACGCGACGAACTGAACCGCAAGCGCCTCGCGCTGCCGTGGGTGAAGGTCGAGAAGAACTACACGTTCGATACGCCACAGGGCCGCCAGACGCTCGCTGAGCTGTTCGACGGACGCAGCCAGCTGCTCGTCTATCACTTCATGTTCGGACCCGACTGGGAAGAGGGCTGCCCGGGCTGCTCGTTCGGCATGGATCATACGGATGGCGCGCTTTTGCATCTCGAACATCACGATGTGTCGTTCGTGGCCGTTTCGCGTGCGCCGCTCGCGAAACTCGAAGCGTTCAAAAAGAGAATGGGCTGGACATTCCGCTGGGTGTCGTCGGCGCAAAGCGATTTCAACTACGACTACAACGTGTCGTTCACCGATGATCAGAAGAAGACGGGCAAGGTCTTCTACAACTTCGGCGTACACGATTTCGAATGCGACGAAATGCACGGGCTGAGCGCGTTCTACAAGAATGAAGACGGCGTCGTGTATCACACGTTTTCGCGCTATGCGCGCGGGGACGAGCCGATGGTCGGCACGTACGCGTTCCTCGACGTCGCCCCTAAGGGGCGCAACGAAACGAACGGCATGATGGACTGGATGCGCCATCACGACCGCTACGAAGGCGACGGCCGGCAGCCGCGGAAAGCGGCGGTACACGAAGAGGGGTCGTGCTGTGGGGAGAAGTTGCGCGGAAAGTGAACGCGCGCGCGGCAGGAGGGGGCGACGCTAAATGCGGCGAGTTCGTTGCGCGTTTATAAAGCGTCGCGACTTACAGCGCCATTTCGAATGCGGGCTTGAGGAAAAACTCGATCGCCATCACGGCGAGCCCCATCGCGGCGGCGGAGAGCGTCAGCGTGCCGTATTCATCGTGGCGTACGTCATGGAGGCACGCCACGATGAAGAGGATCGCGAGCAGATTGGTCAGCCAGTCGAAATTGAGTGCAATAAACATCGGGAATCCGCGCCCGGCGACACAACGCGCCAATTAATGAGCGCGATTCTATCGAGTCGAGCTTACGGATCCGCTACACGAATGTGCGGTGTGGTACGCATGTCACGACTTCCTGCAATTACCCCGCGAACAGCTTACGGCGCGCTCACGATCTGTTGACCGGAGTTAGCGTTTTAGCTGTCGACCAGAGTTGGCGCTTCAGCGCTTACTCTGGTCCCATGCAAGGTACTTACTCCGCTCCCATGCCAGGTACCTGCTGACGGATCCACTCGATCACCGACGTATGCCGCGGTTTCCAGCCAAGCAGCGTGCGGGCGCGCTGTCCGCGTACACGGCTGTTCGAGCCGAGCCCGTACGACGCCATTTCATAGCCCCATTCCTGCTTCGCTTCTTCGAGCGGCCAGTCCTGCGGCTTGCCGAGCTTGATCGCGTCGGCCATCGCCGAGGTCATGTCGCGGAACATCGCTTCGCCGCTTTCGACGAA
>CALFSF010000135.1 GCA_937917025.1 uncultured Paraburkholderia sp. | reverse complement strand
CGACCTGCAGGCCGATCACGGTCGCCCCTGGAATCAGCGCGTTGCGCAGCGCATGCACGACGATCACGCGTACGGGCGACAAACCCTTCGCGCGCGCGGTGCGAATGTAATCCTCGCGCAGCCCTTCGAGCATCGACGAACGCGTCATGCGCGCGACGACCGCAAGCGGAATCGTGCCGAGCACGATCGAAGGCAGGATCAGGTGGCTGACGGCCGAGCGGAACGCGCCTTCGTCGGTCGAGAGCAGCGCGTCGATCAGCATGAAGCCGGTGACGTGCGGAATGTCGTATTCCACGGCGATGCGGCCGGAAACCGGCGTCCAGCCGAGGCTGACCGAGAACACCATGATGAGGATCAGCCCCCACCAGAAGATCGGCATCGAATAACCGGTGAGCGCCGTGCCCATCACGCCATGATCGACCACCGTGCCGCGCTTGAGCGCGGCGAACACGCCGGCGGGCAGACCGAGAATCAGCGCGAAGCACATCGCGCAGATCGACAGCTCGACCGTCGCCGGAAAGCGCGCGAGGAACTCGTCCATCACGCTCGTGTTGGTGATGATCGACATGCCGAGGTCGCCATGCAGCGCGCGGCCGACGTAATGGACGTACTGCAGGGGAAGGGACTCATCGAGCCCGAGGCGGTGCATCGCGGCAGCGTGCATCGCCGGATCGACCCCGCGTTCGCCCATCATGACTTCGATCGGGTCGCCGGGGATCAGGTGAATCAGCGCGAACGCCAGAATGGTGATGCCGATGAACGTCGGTATCACCATGCCGATGCGGCGCAAAACGAATCGGAACATGGTTCGTCCCTATGTGCTTGATGCTTGATGAACAGAAAAAATACAACCGGCGACGAGGGCTCGTGACCCCGGTCGCCGGTCTGTTTTCGACCCGTTTTCCTGTTTTTTTGAACTTGCGGAAAACCTGGTACGCGAGTCTTACTTCACGCTCACGCCGTCGAAGCGGGCATAACCCAGCGGCTCGATGCGCATGTCTTCAACCTTCTTGCTGACCGGTTGGTACACGGTCGAGTGAGCGATCGGCGAGAACGGCAGCTGCTGCGCGAAAATCTGCTGCGCCTCCGTGTACGCCTTCGTCCGTGCCGCGACATCCGACGTTTCGCGCCCCTTCCTGATCAGGTCGTCGAACGGCTTGTCGCACCACTTCGAGAAGTTGTTGCCGTTCACCGCGTCGCAACCGAGCAGCGTGCCGAGCCAGTTGTCCGGATCGCCGTTGTCGCCAGTCCAGCCGATCAGCATCGTGTCGTCTTCGCCTGCGTGGGCGCGCTTGATGTACTCACCCCATTCGTACGTGACGATCTTCGCTTTCACGCCGATCTTCGCCCAGTCGGCCTGGATCATTTCGGCCATCAGCTTGCCGTTCGGGTTGTACGGACGTTGCACCGGCATCGCCCACAGCGTGATGTCGAAGCCGTTCGGGTAACCGGCCTTCGCCAGCAGCGCCTTCGCCTTCTCCGGATCGTACGCCTGCGACTTCAGGTTCTTGTCGTACGACCATTGCGTCGGCGGCATCGGGTTCGTCGCCGCCTGGCCCGCGCCCTGGTACACGGATTCGACAATCGCCTTCTTGTTGATCGCCATGTCGAGCGCCTGACGCACTTCGAGCTTGTCGACCGGCTTGTGCGACACGTTGTACGCGAGATAGCCCAGGTTGAAGCCCGCCTGCGACGGCATCGCGATGTTCGGTTCCGCCTTCAGCGGCGCGATGTCGGCCGGACGCGGATAGCTCATCACCTGGCATTCGTCGCGCTTCAGCTTCTGCACGCGCACGCCGGCGTCCGGCGTGATCGAGAAGATCAGCTTCGAAATCTTGACCGCGCCCGGCTTCCAGTAATCCGGATTGCCGTCGAAACGGATCGTCGCGTCTTTTGTATAGCTGCGGAAAATGAACGGACCCGTGCCCACCGGCTTCTGGTTGATGTCGGCGGCCTTGCCTTCCTTGAGCAACTGATCCGCATATTCGCCCGACAGGATCGACGCGTATTCCATCGCCAGATTCTGGATGAACGGTGCGTTGACTTCCTTCAGCGTGAACTTGACGGTGTACGGATCGACCTTTTCGACCTTGTCGATCAGCTTGTCGAGGCCCATGTCCGTGAAGTACGGGAACTGGACCGGGTAAGCCTTGCGGAACGGCTGGTTCGTATCCAGCATGCGCTGGAACGTGAAGATGACGTCGTCCGCGTTGAATTCGCGCGTCGGCTTGAAGTACGACGTCGTCTGGAACTTCACGCCATGACGCAGATGGAACGTATAGGTTTTGCCGTCAGCCGAGACATCCCACTTTTCGGCGAGGCCGGGTTCGACTTTCGTGCCGCCGCGTTCGAATTCGACGAGACGGTTGTAAACAGTGAATGTGTTCGCCGTGAAATCGACGCCCGTGGTGTACTGGGCCGGATCGAAGCCCGCAGGACTGCCTTCTGAGCAGTAAACGAGCGTCTTGTTCGGAATCCCGGCAGCGTCCGCGAGACTGGACACCACCATCGACGCCGCTGCGGCTGCGACGAGCGTGGTCATACGCGCGGCGCGCAACAGATTGTTTTGCTTCATGTTTCCTCCAGGTTCGGAGCCGGCTTGCGCCAGCGTAGCGCGATATTACTGACCTTTGCCAGCCCGAACAAGCGGAGGAAATTCCCATTGTGTACGATCGGAAACGTGCTTGACGTGCGTCGCCGCGACGCGGCGGGCGAACGACGCCCTGCTTACAGAACGATTTCAGACAGGTCGTCCGCCAGTTGCTCTATTTTCTGTCTGAGCGGCGAACGCCGGGGGCAATCCGGACCGGGGAGGCCGGTCGGATCGATCTTAACCCCTCTTAAAACTTCTTAACCCCGATAGCCGGTTCGCATCGTGGCCGCATCGCCGCGGGGCGCGCTCGCGCGCCGCGGCGATCGAGCTAGCGCGCGCCGAGGCGCTCGCAGATGCTTCTGGTCGCTGCCGCGCCGTTCAGCGTATAGAAATGCAGGCCGGGCACGTTCGCATCGACGAGCCGCTGACACAGACCGGTCACCACATCGAGGCCGAACGCGCGGATCGATTCGAGATCGTCGCCGAAGCTTTCGAGACGCCGCGCGACCCAGCGCGGCACTTCGGCGCCGCACATATCGGAGAAGCGCATCAGTTGCGAGAAGTTCGTGATCGGCATGATGCCCGGCACAACCGGCACATCGACGCCGAGCTTCCTCGCATCGTCGACGAAACGGAAATACGCGTCCGCGTTGAAGAAATACTGCGTGATCGCCGAGTTTGCGCCGGCTTTCACCTTACGCGCGAAGTTTTCCAGATCGGCACGCGGCGAGCGCGATTGCGGATGATATTCCGGGTAAGCGGCGACTTCGATATTGAACCAGTCGCCGGTTTCGGCGCGAATGAACGCGACCAGTTCCGACGCATAACGCAGTTCGCCGACCTCGCCCATGCCCGAAGGCAGGTCGCCGCGCAGCGCGACGATGTGACGGATACCGTGCGAGCGGTATTCATTGAGTATCGCGCGCAGGCTTTCCTTCGACGATCCGATGCACGACAGATGAGGCGCGGCTTCGATGCCGTCCTTCGCGATGTCGAGCACGGTATCGAGCGTGCCTTGCTGCGTCGAGCCGCCCGCGCCGAACGTGCAGGACACGAACTTGGGCTTGAGCGGCGCGAGCTGCGCGCGCGTGGCGCGCAGCTTGTCGACGCCTTCCTGCGTTTTAGGCGGGAAGAATTCGAATGAGAGTTCGATCGGGTTCATGATTCACCATGCCTCGCCCTGACGGGCGCGAGCAGTGCGGCGAGGCGTCAGCCGAAGCTGCGATTGCCGAAAATGAGCGCGGACAGCAGCCATGACACGATGCTGTACAGGATCGAGCCGAAAAACGCCGACCAGAAACCCGACACTTCGAAACCCTTCAGCAGCGACGCGCACAGCCAGAAGCACAGCGCGTTGACGACCAGAATGAAGAGCCCGAGCGTGAGAATCGTGACAGGCAGCGTGAGCAGGATCAGCACTGGCCGCAGCACGGCGTTGATGAGCCCGAGTACCAGCGCGACGATCAGTGCGGTGCCGAAACTGCGGATGTGAATCGACGGCACCAGATACGTGATGATCAGCAGGGCAAGCGCATTAACGAACCAGGTCAGCAGCACAGTCATGTAAAGCTCCTTGTGGGCGTGAAGTCCGG
>CALFSF010000134.1 GCA_937917025.1 uncultured Paraburkholderia sp. | reverse complement strand
CTTCGCCGATGACGTTCGGGTCGATCTGACGCGAGGTCGAATCGAGCGGGTCCACTGCCGGGTAAATACCCAGCGAAGCGATGTCACGCGACAGCACGACGGTTGCGTCAAGGTGGCCGAAGGTCGTAGCCGGCGACGGGTCGGTCAAGTCATCCGCAGGGACGTACACGGCCTGCACCGACGTGATCGAGCCCGTCTTGGTCGACGTAATACGCTCTTGCAGCTTGCCCATTTCTTCAGCGAGTGTAGGCTGATAGCCCACTGCCGACGGCATACGGCCGAGCAGCGCCGACACTTCGGTACCGGCCAGCGTGAAACGGTAGATGTTGTCGACGAAGAACAGCACGTCGAGGCCTTCGTCACGGAAGTGCTCGGCCATCGTCAGGCCGGTCAGCGCGACGCGCAGACGATTGCCCGGCGGCTCGTTCATCTGGCCGTACACCAGCGCGACCTTGTCGAGAACGTTCGAGTCCTTCATTTCGTGATAGAAGTCGTTCCCTTCACGGGTACGCTCGCCAACACCCGCGAACACGGAATAACCGCCGTGCTCCTTCGCGATGTTGTTGATCAGTTCCATCATGTTCACGGTCTTGCCCACACCGGCGCCACCGAACAGGCCCACCTTGCCGCCCTTGGCGAACGGGCAGATCAGGTCGATAACCTTGATGCCAGTTTCGAGCAGTTCCGTCGAAGGCGACAGTTCGTCGAACTTCGGCGCCTTCTGGTGAATACCGCGCGTGACGTCCGAGTTGATCGGGCCGGCTTCGTCGATCGGGCGGCCCAGCACGTCCATGATCCGGCCGAGGGTCGGCTTGCCGACCGGCACGCTGATCGGCTTGCCGGTGTTCTTCACCGTCGTGCCGCGACGCAGGCCGTCCGATGCACCCAGACAGATGGTACGAACGACGCCGTCGCCCAGCTGCTGCTGAACTTCGAGGGTCAGTTCCGAACCTTCGAGAATGAGCGCGTCGTAAATCTTCGGCATGTGTTCACGCGGAAATTCCACGTCGATCACCGCGCCGATGCACTGTACGATCTTGCCTTCTACCAAAGCAGTAGTACTCATCGCTTTTCCTTTAGATACTCAATTCTTCACTCGCGCAAAGGCGCAGTTTCGATGGGGCTCGCCGCGAGGCGCTTGCCCGCGTGCCTGACCATGACGGTCAGACCGCAGCGGCGCCACCGACGATTTCCGACAGTTCTTTCGTGATCGCTGCCTGACGGCTCTTGTTGTACACGAGCTGCAGTTCGTTGATGACCGTCTTCGCATTGTCCGAAGCGGCCTTCATCGCGACCATCCGTGCCGACTGCTCCGATGCCATGTTTTCCGCGACGGCCTGATAGACCAGCGCTTCGACATAACGCACCAGCAGCTCGTCCACCACTGCCTGCGCGTCCGGCTCGTAGATGTAGTCCCACGAAGTATTCGGCGTGGCGCTTTCACCGTTCTCGTCCCGGCGCTCGAAGTCTTCCGCCGACAGCGGCAGCAGCTGCTCGATCACCGGCTCCTGCTTCATCGTGTTGATGAAGCGCGTGTACGCGAGGTACACCGCCGAGATCTTGCCTTCCGAGTACAGGTCGAGCTGCACCTTCACCGCGCCGATCAGCTTTTCGAGGTGCGGCGTGTCGCCCAGATGGACGACATTCGACACCACGCTTGCACGCAGACGGTTCAGGAAACCAAGACCCTTGGTTCCGATCGCCGTTGCTTCGATCGACTTGCCGGCTGCTTCCAGCTCCTTGAACTTCTGGAGCGAAGCGCGCAGCACGTTCGTGTTCATACCACCGCACAAGCCCTTGTCGGTCGTGACAAGGATGATGCCCGCCGTCTTCGCGCCTTCATTCGACACCATGAACGGGTGACGATATTCCGGGTTCGCACGGCTCATGTGCGCAGCGATGTCGCGGACCTTGTCGGCGTACGGGCGAGCAGCGCGCATGCGCTCCTGAGCGCGGCGCATCTTCGATGCGGCCACCATCTCCATCGCTTTCGTGATCTTGCGCGTGTTTTGCACGCTCTTGATCTTGCCGCGAATTTCCTTCATTCCAGCCATTGCTTGCTCCTTGTCGGCCCGAGTTGGCGCTTTAGCGGTTACCCGGGTCCCATGCAAAGCGATCGAAGCAGCGCGGGTTCAGTTGCCTGCGGCCCGCGCCGCTTCAAGGTCCATTTATGCCTTGCGGGTCACTCGCGGATCAGTAAGCGCCGGACTTCTTGAAGTCTTTGAGGGCTGCATGCAGCAGGCCTTCGTCGTCCTTCGAGAGTTCCTTGGTGTCTTCGATGCGCTTGATCAGGTCAGCGTGCTTCGACTTCAGGTTGTCACGCAGGCCCTTTTCGAACGGCAGCACTTGCGCGACTTCCAGATCGTCGAGGTAGCCGTTGTTCGCCGCGAACAGCGCGACAGCCAGTTCCCACACCTGCAGCGGCTGATATTGCGGCTGCTTCAGCAGTTCGGTCACGCGGCGGCCGCGCTCCAGCTGCTTGCGGGTGGCTTCGTCGAGGTCCGATGCGAACTGCGCGAATGCAGCGAGTTCGCGGTACTGCGCGAGGTCGGTACGGATACCGCCCGACAGCTTCTTCACAACCTTCGTCTGAGCCGCACCACCGACGCGCGACACCGACACGCCGGCGTTAATCGCCGGGCGGATACCTGCGTTGAAGAGGTCGGTTTCGAGGAAGATCTGACCGTCGGTAATCGAGATCACGTTCGTCGGAACGAATGCGGTCACGTCGCCTGCCTGCGTTTCGATGACCGGGAGTGCCGTCAGCGAACCGCTCTTGCCCTTCACTTCGCCATTCGTGAACTTCTCGACGTAGTCTTCCGACACGCGAGCAGCACGTTCCAGCAGACGCGAGTGCAAATAGAACACGTCACCCGGGTAAGCTTCACGGCCCGGCGGGCGGCGCAGCAGCAGCGAGATCTGACGGTATGCCCACGCCTGCTTGGTCAAATCGTCATATACGATCAGCGCGTCCTGACCGCGGTCGCGGAAGTATTCGCCCATCGTGCAGCCGGCGTACGGTGCGAGGTATTGCATCGCAGCCGATTCCGAAGCCGAAGCCGCGACGACGATCGTGTATTCCATCGCGCCGGTTTCTTCGAGCTTGCGCACCACGTTCATGATCGACGAAGCCTTCTGGCCGATCGCGACGTAGATACAGAAGAGGTTCTTGCCCTTCTGGTTGATGATCGCGTCGACAGCGACCGCGGTCTTGCCGCACTGGCGGTCGCCGATGATCAGCTCACGCTGGCCACGGCCGACCGGCACCATCGCGTCGATCGATTTCAGACCGGTCTGAACCGGTTCCGAAACCGACTTACGCCAGATCACGCCCGGAGCAATCTTTTCGATTGCGTCGGTTTTCGTTGCGTTGATCGGGCCCTTGCCGTCGATCGGGTTGCCGAGTGCATCGACCACGCGGCCGAGCAGTTCCGGACCCACCGGCACTTCGAGAATGCGGCCCGTCGTCTTGACGACGTCGCCTTCCGAAATGTGTTCGTATTCACCCAGAATCACGGCGCCGACCGAGTCGCGCTCGAGGTTCAGCGCGAGACCGAAGGTGTTGCCCGGGAATTCGAGCATTTCGCCCTGCATCACTTCCGACAGGCCGTGAATACGCACGATACCGTCGGTCACGGAGATCACGGTGCCCTGGTTGCGAACGTCTGCGCTCGCTTCAAGGCCCTGGATCCGGCTCTTGATCAGCTCGCTGATCTCAGAGGGATTGAGTTGCATTATTCGCTCCTGATAGTCAATTCTGTTGCGTGCCAGCCGCTCAAGCGCGTTACGCGCTTCAGGCCGTCAGAGCCGTCTGCATGCTGGCGAGCCGCGCGCGGACCGAGGTATCGAGCACTTCGTCGCCGACCGTCACTCGCACGCCGCCGATCAGCGACGCGTCGATTTCGATCGTCGGCTTCAGTTTGCGCTTGAACTTGCGTTCGAGACTTGTGACGAGGTCGTTCAACTGCGCGCCTTCGAGCGGAAATGCGCTGACGATCAGCACATCGGCCGCCCCTTCACGGGCGTTCTTCAGCGCGTCGAACTGCGTGGCGATTTCAGGCAGCAGCGTCAGACGATGATTGTCGACCAGCATCTGCACCAGATTCTTCGCCTGCGCGTTGTCCTTCAGCGGCGACTTCACCGCGGAGAGCAGCAGTTCGCTGACCTGCGCGCGGCCGATTTTGGGGCTCGTAGCGACCGACAGCACTTCGGGCAGACGCGCAACCTGTGCCAGCTCCTGCACGAGCGTGGACCAGGCGGCGGTGTCACCAGCTTCGGCCACGCCAAACAGCGCTTCTGCGTACGGGCGGGCGATGGTTGCAAGTTCGGCCATGATCAGAGCTCGGCTTTCAGTTGATTCAGCAGGTCAGCGTGAGCCGCCTGGTCGACTTCGCGCTTCAGGATCTGTTCGGCGCCCTTCACAGCCAGTGCGGCGACTTCGCCACGCAGTGTTTCACGGGCCTTCACGACTTGCTGTTCAGCATCAGCCCTGGCCTGCGCGATGATGCGGGCCGCTTCTGCCTGTGCCTGTGCCTTGATTTCGTCTGCGACTGATACTGCGCGCTTTTCTGCGTCAGCGATACGTTGCTGACCATCGTTGCGTGCCTGTGCCAGTTCCTGGTCGACGCGCTTGTGCGCGGCTTCGAGTTCCGCCTTGCCCTTTTCGGCAGCAGACAGACCGTCGGCAATCTTCTTGGAGCGCTCGTCGAGGGCGTTGATCAACGGCGGCCACACGAACTTCATCGTGAACCACGCGAGGATCAGGAACACGACCATTTGCGCAATCAGAGTTGCGTTGAGATTCACGGTGTTTCCTTAATCGTTGCTAATTCGGAATGTGAAACGGTAAGGCGCTCATCGACGTAAAGTTCGATCAGCGCCCGAGCCTTCCGTTTCGCCCCTGCGCCGGCTTGCATCCACGGCGCAAAACTCCGATGAACCTTTAGCCTGCCAACTTCGACAGCAGCGGGTTCGCGAACGCAAACAGCATTGCCACACCGACGCCGATCAGGAACGCCGCGTCGATCAGACCAGCCAAGAGGAACATCTTGGTTTGCAGCGGGTTCATCAGTTCCGGCTGGCGTGCGCAAGCTTCGATGTACTTGCCGCCCATCAGGCCGATACCGATACAGGCGCCGATTGCACCCAGGCCGATGATGATGCCGATACCGATGGCGGTCAGACCCTGGATGTTGGCGATGAAAGCTTGCATGATCACTCCTTTGTGAAAAGTCTTTTGGAACTGGGATTTAATGAAACAAAACTAAAGCAATTCTTTTAATCGACGCACCACGTTAGTGGGTGTCGTGAGCCTGGCCGATGTACACCAGCGTCAGCATCATGAAAATGAACGCCTGGAGCAGCACGATCAGAATGTGGAAGATCGACCACACCGTACCTGCGATCACGTGGCCGATGAAGCCGAGTATCGAGGCGTCCGCGCCGAAACCCCACATGCTGCCGAGCAGGGCAATCAGCAGGAACAGCAGTTCGCCGGCGTACATGTTGCCGAACAGCCGCATGCCGAGCGAAACCGTTTTCGCGACGAACTCGATGATGTTCAGTGCAAGGTTGGGAATCCACAGCAGCGGATGCGCACCGAACGGCGCGGACAGCAGTTCATGCACGAAGCCGCCGGCGCCCTTGATCTTGAAGTTGTAGTAAATCATCAGGACGAACACGCCGAGCGCGATGCCGAGCGTACCGTTCAGGTCGGCGGTCGGGACGATGCGATGGTGCGGAATGACTGCCGAAAGGCCCAGCCAGCCGATCACGCGGCCCGGCAGGTCGACGGGGAGGAAGTCGAGCGAGTTCATCAGCGCGACCCAGACGAACACGGTCAGCGCGAGCGGCGCGATGAACGTGCGCGAGCCGTGGATCATCGATTTCGATTGATCCTCGACCATCTCGACGAGCATTTCGATCGCGCACTGAAAACGGCCGGGCACGCCGGACGTCGCCTTGCGGGCGGCGAAATGCAGGATCAGGATCGTAACCAGACCGCAGACGATCGACCAGAACAGGGTGTCCAGATTCCAGACGTGAATGTCGAAAATCGACGTCTGGTGCGCGGTGGAAAAGTTCTGCAAGTGGTGCGCGATGTACTCGGACGGATCCAGAGCGCGCGTGCCTTCGCTAGCTGCCATATCGTTAATGCCACCCAAATTGTCGAAAATCTTTCCAGGCTGTTCCCGGCGCCATGCCATGTTGCGGGAACACGCCGGCGCGGATTCGTGCTGAATCCGCCTGCCTGTTGCTGACGCCGTGCGCCAGCCGTGTGTTCAGTGCCTCACCGCCAGGCGAGTGCGATCCAGTACGTCTTGAGGGCGACCAGGTAAGTCACGAGCAGCGGAATCCAGCGTACGTCGTGATACCAGAACGCGATAGCTACAAACATCGCAATTGTCGCCCCCATCTTGAGCGCTTCGCCGATCATCCAGCTCATGGCGGTTTCGGCGCCGCTCAATGTTCTCAAACGTGCCGCGAACATCGCGCTCGGCACCCAGCAGATCGCTCCCCCCAGGAATGCGGACAGCGCAGCATCACCCGGCGGCTTGTAAAACAGCCACCAAAGCAGCGTTGCTCCCAGGGACAAAACCATTTGCGCCATCACAACCCGGAAAGGCGTGACGCGCGATGGGCGACTCACATCCGGACCAAACAGCTTTTCAGCTTCAGTCCGCGTGAGCGGAACGATATTGTTATCTTGCTGCTCGACATCCCACGCTTCGTCATGCGTTGCGTGCTGCCCCGAAGACCCGGATGCGGCATGCGCTGCGCGGTGTTCGTCGTGCCCTTCGTGGGGCGCCTGATCCGACGATTGAGCCGCCATCGCAGTGTTCCGTAAAGTCTTGTTCAGCCCGCGAGCTTACGCACCGCTTACGGGGTTGCCTGGCAAATAAATCCGGGCGATTGTAAGCGATAGTTGCAGGCAATTCAAGACTTTACGTCGACCAATAACCTGCATGAAACGCGCCTTCATCATGCGGGAAATGGCTGTCTACTGCGGGAGACACGACAACTGTAAGGCGGCCGGGGTGCCCCCGCGCCGGTGGTGTCCGGAACGGCCGGATACGGCGCTTCAGCGCTCGTCAGGGCGCTCTGGCAGCCGTCTCATAAATGCAACAGAAGGCCCGCGCCGATTGCTCCGCCGACGATCCAGAACGGGATCGAGAAGAGGTGAAACTGGAGCCACATTCCGCGTTCGTTTGAAAGGCGCACGGCGATCAGATTGGCGAGCGATCCGATCGCGATGCCAAAGCCGCCGACGCTAACGCCGAACGCCAGCGCGCGCCAGTCTTTCGTGAATTCGGCCAGCATGATCGCAGCGGGCACGTTGCTGATGCCCTGCGACAGGATTGCGCCGGCGGCGTAGGCATGTAACGGCGAACCGCCAATATCGAAGCGGCCGATCATCTCGCGTATCCACGGCAGCGCGGCGACGCTGCGCAGCACGATGAACATGAACACGAAGATCAGTAGCAGCGGCCAGTCGATCTGCAACACGACCCTGCGGCGCCACAGCAGGAAACCGAGCCCGACGCCCGCGACGCCGATCGCGGCGTGATGCGCGTCCGCCAGCAGCACGAAAGCGACGAACAGCACGGCCGCGACGCCCACGAGCGGCCGGTCTACCGGATGCGGCTCGGTATCATTCGAAAAATCGAGTGCCTTGCCGCGGAAAAAGACAGCGGCCAGCAGATACAGCGCAGCCATCAATGCGACGCAGAGCGGCGCCAACGCCAGCACGAACGCGACGAACGACACGCCGCTCGTCTGCCAGAGAAACAGGTTCTGCGGGTTGCCAAGCGGCGTCAGGATCGAACCGGCATTGACCGCCAGCGCGATGAAAATCACGAAGCGTTTGAGCGGCAACGGCGTCAGCTTGTGCAACGACAACGCAAGCGGGACGACGACGAACAACGCGACGTCATTCGTGAGCAGTGTGGAAAGCGCGGCGGCAAGGCCAATCATCAGAAACGCGAGACCGCGCTCCGAATGAATGCGATGCACCACGCGGTGCGCCATCCAGAGCAGGAATCCTGATAATTCGACGGCCTTCGTCAATATCAGGAGTCCGGCGAGCGTCAGCACGGTCTGCCAGTCGATGAGCGCCGGTAACGAGGCCCATGGTCGCGGATGCAGGCACTGCAGAACGATCAGCGCGACGACGAGAACCGACAGAACCGGTTCTTTCGTCGCGAACGCAAACACTTCACGGATGATGCTTCGGGACGCCTTTGGCGTGCGTTCTGCCACGGGCACGATCGCGCGTGCTCAGGCGGTGGTCGTGGTACCGCGCAGTCGCGCGAGAATGCCTTCCAGTGCGTCGAGGTCGCCGAAATCGACGAGTACCTGCCCTCGCCCGCGCCGGCCGAGCTTGATCTTCACCGTCGCGGCCAGCAGGTCGGAAAGCTCTTCCTCGAGGCGCCGGGTATCGCGTCCGCCGTCGTGGCCCACACGCGCTTTCACAGCCGGCGCAGCTTTGGTCGTGGCGCTCACCAGCTTTTCGGTCTCGCGAACCGACATGCGCTTGTTGACCACCTGGTTTGCGAGCGTGATCTGCGTCGCAGCGTCGACGGCGAGCAGCGCGCGCGCGTGCCCCATGTCGAGATCGCCCGCGAGCAGCATCGTCTGAACCGGCGACGCCAGATTCAGCAGACGCAGCAGGTTCGACACGGCGCTACGCGAGCGTCCCACGGATTCCGCGGCCTGCTCATGCGTGAAGTGGAATTCGTCGAGCAGGCGCTGGATGCCCTGCGCCTCCTCGAGCGGGTTCAGGTCTTCGCGCTGGATGTTCTCGATCAGCGCCATGGCGGCGGCCGCCTGGTCGGGCACGTCCTTCACGAGCACCGGCACTTCGTCGAGCCCGGCCAGACGC
>CALFSF010000133.1 GCA_937917025.1 uncultured Paraburkholderia sp. | reverse complement strand
TCGACAGGCTGTTGTCGTTCTCGACCCCGGCTTCGCCCGGCGGACACCGTAACGAGGCGATCACGTCCGCCTCGTGTCTGCGACATGCGCTGACGTCGCTCACGATACCGTCCGCCGCGCCATCGAGCCGGTCGCACACGTCAAGCGTGCGCTGATAGACGCGTTCGAGGAGCGGCGGCGGCACGAAACCGCCCGGCGTCGCGTACTCGGTCTGGCCGACTTTCACGCCGAGCAGACGTACACCGGAAAAATTCAGCGCGGGCGAGTTGGCGATCACGCCGTCGTAGTCGTCGGGGAAGCGCTGCATGACGGTATAACCCTCGCGTCCGCCCGTCGAGCCGCCGGCGAAGTACGTGTGCTCGGGCCGCCGGCCGTAGGCGTGCTCGATCAGCGCGAGCGCGACGTCGTGGGTCTTCTTCAAATGCGCGTAGCCGAAGTTGACGACCGCTTCGTCGATGAGGCCGAACACCGCGAGCGCGGAATTGCCGACGTGACCGGAATCGTCGCCGAACGTCGCGTAGCCCTGCGCGAGCGGCGCGCGGTCCGGCCAGAACGGCATCACGCCCGTGCCGCTCACCACCACACCGTTATAGCCACCGCCGCCCAGCTGCAACGCGCGGCCGTTCCAGCGGCGCGGCAGGTTCACGTCGAAGCGGATGTCGGGCGTGCCGATCTTCAGCGGCTTGATGCTGCCCGTGATCCGGCAGTATTCACCGTTCTGGTTGTTGCGGGCGGTCGCGGCGATCATCTCCGCGGTGTCGATCCGCGCGCCATCGGTCGGCAGACCGATGATGCCGGGCGGCAGCGTGAGGCCGGCGAGCTGCATGCATTGCATCGCGAGCGTCGGTTCGGCAGCCGCTGCCGCGCCCGCGCTGATAACGCCCGCGCTCAGCAGCAACGCCGGGCAAACGCACGCACGCAAAGGTAGCCGAAACGCCACACGCAACGGCACAAGCCCGGACACGCACAAAGAGACGAAAGCGCGCGGGGCGCCGGATGAACCGGCCCGAGCGCTCATCCGCAGCCGGCGCTATTGACGGCCGTACGCGTCTGCTGGCCTTTCCACCCGCTCCAGCCGCGCGCGATCGCGAGCACCGCGGTGATCGCGACGAGATCGCCGGCGAGCGCCGCCATCGTATGCTCGAAGCCGGACAGGCCGCGCGGCGTCGCGGTGTCGACGACGAGCGAGACCAGCGTGCCCGTGACGAAGCACACGAGCCCGGTGCGCCCGACGGTCACGACGGCGGGCAGCCACCGCGCCAGCCGCGCGATGCTGCCGGTATGCACGAAACGCGCGGCAAGCCACGCGATGACGAGAAAATTGATCACACGATCCATCGAGAGATTCTGTTTGAGATGACCCGGCAACGCCTGCGTCAGCACGAAAAGCCTGACCACGGCGAACGCGAGCACCGCGGCGACGGCAATCCGCGTCAGCCAGCGCGCGGTGTCCGACGCATGAAAGCGCTCGCCGGCCGGCCGCAGGCGGCACAGGATACCGAGCACGAACATCAGTTGCCATGCAAACGGATTGAAAGCCCAATTGCCGACGTCGTCAATGCTGAAAAGCGAGGCTAGCGGGCGCGCGAGCGCCCAGACAGCGAGGCTCGCCGTCATCGCGAGCAGTCCCGAGCGGCGCGCGAGCGGCACCGCGAACGGCACCCACAGCGCGAAGATCACATACATCGGCAACACGCTCGACAGATATGGCTGATGCCTGAGCACCGCGATATCGAACGCCGCGCGCAGCGGCTCGCTGGAAAACGGCGGCCAGCCGGACAGCTCGACCATGGACTGGTTCAGATGAAAGAACGCGAGCGCGGCGCCCGACACGAGCGTCAGCAGCGCGGTGAGCAGATACGCGCGATAGATTTCCCAGCTGCGTCGGAAAAAGCGCTTCTGGGCGGCGCCCGGACCGCGATGTTCGAGCACGGCCATATAAGCCGCCGCCGACGCATAGCCGCCGAGAAACACGAACACTTCCGCCGAATCGCACAGCGCGTACGTGTGCAGCATCAGATGCGACAGCACGCTGCCGGGGATATGATCCAGCACGATGACGATCAGTACGATCCCGCGGAAAAAATCCACTTCGATCGAGCGGCCTTGATGCGAGTTCATCGATGTTCCCGCGTACGATATGTCCGTGATTCATGCAAGCTATTGCATGTCGACAGACACGTAAGCGGATCGTTCCGCGTAAACGCGAACGGTGTCAATCGAATTCGCGTGCCATCGACGTGTTGCCAGTCAACTGAAATCACGCTGTCGGCGCGTGGTAATCCGCATCGCGAAACACAGCGGTTTCGACAAGACTCCCACCATCCGGATCCGGTCATGCAAACATCGCGTCGCAGCTTTCTCATTCTCAGCGCCGGCATGGTTTCGTCGCTGGCTTTGTCCCGCGCGGCGCTCGCCAACGGGCCGAAACTCAGCGAAGACGACCCTGCCGCGCAAAAACTCGGCTACCGGCTCGATGCGTCGAAGGTCGACCGCGCGAAATTCCCGAACTGGGCCGCCGGCCAGACCTGCGGCAACTGCTCGCTGTATCAGGGCGGCGCGAGCGATCCTTACGGCGGCTGCGCGCTCTTTGGCGCGAAACAGGTCGCCGCGCCCGGCTGGTGCGCGTCCTGGACGAATGCTTAGGCGGCACACGCCGGCACACGCGTGTCGCGAGTGCACGCGGCGGATGCGATAATCGCGGTTTGCCGTCCGCCCTGTCGCAACCCGCCTTACGGAGATTATCTTGAGCCGCCTGGACAACCCTTTGCACGATCAGGAAGCCGGCCGTGCCGACTCGACGCAGGACACCACCCGCATCGACGACACCCGCATCGGCGCCGTTCGTCCCCTGATTTCCCCGGCGCTGCTGCAGGACGAACTGCCGGTTCCGCCGGACGTCCAGAAGCTTGTCGAAGAGAGCCGTTCGTCGATCGCGGACATTCTGCACGGACGTGACGACCGCCTCGTGGCCGTCGTCGGCCCGTGTTCGATCCACGACCATCAACAGGCGATGGATTACGCGCATCGTCTGAAGGAAGCCGCCGACGCGTTAAAAGACGATCTGTTGATCGTCATGCGCGTCTACTTCGAAAAGCCGCGCACGACGGTCGGCTGGAAGGGCTACATCAACGACCCGCAACTCGACGGCAGCTTCCGCATCAACGAGGGGCTGCGCCGCGCGCGCGAACTGCTGCTCGACATCAGCAGTCTCGGCCTGCCCACCGCGACGGAATTCCTCGACCTGCTGAGCCCGCAATACATCGCCGACCTGATCGCGTGGGGCGCGATCGGCGCGCGCACGACGGAGAGCCAGAGCCATCGCCAGCTGGCGTCGGGCCTGAGTTGCCCGATCGGCTTCAAGAACGGCACCGACGGTGGCGTTCAGGTCGCCGCGGACGCGATCGTCGCGGCCCGCGCGAGTCACGCGTTCATGGGCATGACGAAGATGGGCATGGCGGCGATCTTCGAAACGCGCGGCAACGACGACGCACACGTGATCCTGCGCGGCGGCAAGAAGGGCCCGAATTACGACAGCGCGGGCGTCGAGGCGAGCTGCTCGGCGCTGCGCGAACTGGGGCTGCGCGAGCAGGTGATGGTCGACTGTTCGCACGCCAATTCGGGCAAGTCGCACCTGCGGCAGATGGACGTCGCGGAAGATCTGGCCGGACAGCTTTCAGCAGGCGATCGCCGCATCGTCGGCGTGATGATCGAAAGCCACCTCGAGGAAGGGCGCCAGGACCTGAAACCCGGCGTGCCGCTGCGTTACGGCGTGTCGATCACGGACGCTTGCCTTTCGTGGGCGCAGACCGCGCCGGTGCTCGACAGGCTCGCGGCCGCCGTACGGGCGCGCCGCGCGGGCTGAACCGGTATCCGGCGAAGCGCACCTCGCGGCGCTCGCCGATTGTTCGGATCCGCCGACAAGTGACGTCGCGTTCCACGCATTTATCCGTGGACAGGTCCCTCCTACAATTGCTTCCATCGACACATTGGATGCAGTGCCCCACGGATGCACACGGGCGAAGGAGTGGACATGAGAGACCTGATCGAACGCCAGCTTTATCACCCGGCCGTGGTGTTGCCGATGGTGTCGCTCATGCAGCTCATGGTGTCGCACGATTTCAACCTGAGCCAGGTGGGGTTTGTCGTCGCGACGCGCGGTGCGAAGGCCGCGCTCGACCGCTCGCGCGAATTGATCTGCCACGTTCACTGCGAAGGCTGAACCTCACCCGGACGCTCCTCTCGCGCTAAAAGGCCCGCGAAACCCTGCAGCGGAAAGTCGCGTGTAAGATGGCACGACCCCTTACCGGCTTCCGGAGGTCTGCCATGCCCGAGCATTTCGACGCCATCGTGATCGGCACTGGACAGGGCGGCTCGCCGCTGGCGGTCCGGCTTGGCGAAAGCGGCCGTAAAACCGCCATCGTCGAACGCGCGGCGTTTGGCGGCACATGCGTGAACGTGGGCTGCACGCCGACCAAGGCGTACGTCGCCTGCGCGCGCGCCGCGCACGTCGCGCGCCACGCAGCCGCATACGGCGTCCAGATCACGGGCGACATCACCGTCGATCTCGCGCGCGTGAAGGCGCGCAAGGACGAGATCATCGGGCAGTCCAGAGGCGGCGTCGAAAAGTGGCTGCGCGGCGCGACCAACGTGAGCGTCTTTAACGGCCACGCGCGCTTCACGGGTCCGCACACGATGCACGTCGAAGGACGCGACGGCCAGCCCGGCCAGCACCTGGAAGCCGGCCAGATCTTCATCAACACCGGCACGCGCCCGGTCGTGCCGGCGCTGCCCGGCCTCGACGACATCCGCTATTTCACGAACTCGACGCTGCTCGATCTGACGACGTTGCCCGAGCATCTGGTGATCGTCGGCGCGAGTTATATCGCGCTGGAATTCGCGCAGGTGTTCCGGCGCTTCGGCAGCCGCGTGACGGTGATCGTGCGCGGCGATCGTGTGCTGAGCCGCGAGGACGCGGATTTCGCGAGGGCCGTGCAGGACGTGTTCGTGCGCGAAGGCATCGAATTCCGCTTTCGCGCCGAACCGGCACGACTCGAAGCGCCCGCCCGCCAGAACGGCGAAGGCAGCGCGGTGCGCATTCACTTTTCCGGCGATACGCCCGCGCTCGACGCGTCGCATCTGCTCTTCGCGACCGGACGTCGTCCGAATACCGACGATCTCGGTCTCGAAGCCGCGGGCATCGTGGTCGACAGACACGGCATGATTCCGGTCGATGGCGAACTGCGGACCTCGGTGCCCGGCGTATGGGCCATCGGCGACGTCAATGGGCGCGGCGCGTTCACGCACACGTCGTATAACGACTTCCAGGTCGTCGCGGCGAACGTGATCGATGCGGCGCACACGGGCGAACGACGCAGCGTCGACGGCCGCACGATGGTGTACGCGGTGTTTGTCGATCCGCCGCTCGCACGCGTGGGGATGTCGGAAGCCGACGTGCGCAGGTCGGGCCGCAAGGCGCTGATCGCGACGATGCCGATGTCGCGCGTCGGGCGTGCGCGCGAAAAAGGCGAGACCGCGGGTTTCATGAAGGCGCTCGCCGACGCCGATACGAAGCAGATTCTGGGCGCGACGATTCTCGGCGTGGATGGCGACGAGGCGATTCATACGTTCATCGACACGATCGCAGCCGGCGCGCCATACACCACGCTGATGCGCGCGATGCACATCCACCCGACGATCAGCGAACTCGTTCCAACGCTGCTCGAAGGCCTCAAGCCGATGGCTTGAGTTGCAGCCACCGACAGGCGCACGCGATGAAACCGGAGACCGGCAATCTGCTCGACGCGTCGGGACCCATGGGGCCCGACGAACGGTTCGACACGCTGGTCGATCGCACGGGGTTGCGTATCGAGCGGATCATTTCGACGGGGCAGGCGAGTCCGGCGGGCTTCTGGTACGACAGTCCCCACGAAGAATGGGTTCTGCTCATCGCGGGCGCCGCCGCGCTCGAATTCGAAACACCTTTTGAAGGCATCGCCCAGCCACACGTGATGCACCCTGGCGACTACGTGCGGATTCCCGCGCATTGCCGGCATCGCGTGGCGTGGACGCACGCAAGCGAACCGACGTTCTGGCTCGCGGTGCATGACGAACGCCCACGGGACGCAGGCGCGCAGGATGCCATTGATCCATGACGCGTGGTTCTGCGCATGCTTGAGAGAGAACACAACGACTGGAGACGGAACATGCATGTGCTGACTAAAAGCGCGGCTGGAAATAAAGGTCCTGGCACTCGCCGGATGCGTGCGGTGTGGCTATCGCTGGCAACGCTCGTCGTCTGCCTGCTGGCGGCCATGCCCGGTCACGCACTGTTTGCCCAGGGCACCGACGCCGCGGCGACGCTTCGCAGCAAGTTCCAGAGCCTGACGCAGCAGCTCGAACACAATCCGTTTCACCGGCAGCTTTATATGGACTCGTCGGAATCGCCGACGAACCTCAAGGGCGACATCTACGCGGTCGTCGACTATCCGTTCGCGACCGTGAACGGCGCGCTGAACGACCCGGCGAACGGGCCGGCCAACTGGTGCGACGTGCTGATCCTGCATCTGAACGTGAAGTACTGCCATGCCGCGACAAACAACGGCGCCGCGCGGCTCGACGTGAACCTCGGCAAGAAGGTGGAAGAGAAGTTGTCGTCGACCTACCGCGTGCAGTTCAACTACCGCTCGGCGGTGGCGGCCGCCGACTATTTTCGCGTCGAACTGAACGCGGATACAGGGCCGCTCAGCACGAAGGATTACCGGATCGTGCTGGAGGCGATCCCGGTCAGCGGCAACCGTACGTTCCTGCATCTGACCTACGCCTATGGCTACGGCGTCGCGGGACGCCTCGCGATGAAGACGTATCTGTCGACCATCGGCAGCGACAAGGTCGGCTTCACGACGGTGAACGATGCGTCGTCGGGGCAACCGGAATATATCGGCGGCGTGCGCGGGCTACTCGAGCGCAACACGATGCGCTACTACCTCGCGATCGACGCGTATCTCGGCGCGCTGCAGGCACCGGCGAGCGCGCGGTTGCAGCAGCGTCTGACGACGTGGTTCGATGCCACCGAACAATATCCGCGGCAGCTTCACGAAGTGGACCGCGACGACTATCTTCAGATGAAGCACAACGAATACCGGCGCCAGCAGACAGCGCAGTAGCGGGGCGGCGACGGGCGTCGACGGCATGGTTCACGCGCGGCACGGGATGAACGAGCGATTCCGGCCGCGCTGGTTCGGTGAGGTGGGTGGGCCCGGCGTTATTTTTGGCTGCGGCTGGCGTTCGATATCGGCTTGCTACACTGAATGGGTATCCCGGCCCGCCCATTCCCGCGCAAGAACGACGCCGTCGCCGTCGCCCGTCCAGTTCCGGATTCCGCATGGACGGACGCGCCCGGAACCGGCCGCCGTTGCGTTTGCCGGGATCGACCCGGAGGTTCCTTGTGTCCACGATATTGCGGTTGCGTCTGTCGAGGACCGTCGTGCTTGTCGCGCTGTGCGTCGCGACGACGGCGGTGTTCGCGGCGCGCGCGCAGCGGACGCCCGATGCGGTTCCCTCCCAGCTTCTGAGCGACGACGAACGCGTCGATTTTTGTGCGCAGATGCAGCGCGCGACGACGCCGGCCGCACGGCTGGCCGTCCTCGCGCATCTGCGCGATACGCTGACGCCGCGCGCCAGCGTACAGGCGGTCGCGCTGCCCTCGTGGCTGCTGGACGGGCGTGATCCCCGCGCGGCGGGGCGTTCGAAAGACAGCATTCCAGGCCTCGGATGCGCGCCCGGCACGGCGCTCCATTCCGCACCGGCGGCGACCCAGGCGCCGGCGCCGGTTCCATCGCGTGAGGCCGCTGTCGGGCGGACGTCGCGGACAACGTCCGCCCCGCTTCGCGATGAACCTGCCCAGTCGCGAGCGCGGCCCGAAGCGCCCGTGCCCACGACGGCGAACGCACCGTCTGCCGCTGCCGTTGCCGCAATCCCGGACACGGCGCACGGCGGCCTGCCGGCCGGTCGCGACCACGGAATCGACTTCGTGACGGGTGGAGTGGGCCAGGACGAAGCCACCGCGCTGCGGCAACTCGCGTCGAGCTACAACATGCGCGCGACGTTCACGCTTGGAAACGGCGAATATCTGTCCGGCGTCGCGGTGCAGGTGTCGCGTGCCGATGGTACCGTCATGCTGTCGACGCGCACGGAAGGCCCGTACCTCTTTGCGCGGCTGCCATCAGGGCGATACCGGGTGGTGGCCACGGTCGACGGCGTGACGCGCGCCCGCGAGCTCTATGTACCTTCGCGCGGCGGCGTGCGTTTCACGCTGACGTGGCCCAACTCTTCCGCCCGATAGCCCGCGATGAAAATGAAAACGCCGTCGCGCATTGGCGTGATTTCCGACACGCACAATCTGGTGCGTCCCGAAGCGCTCACGTATCTGGCCGGGTGCGACGCGATCATCCACGCGGGCGACATCTGCGGACAACCGGTGCTCGACGCGCTTGCACGGATCGCGCCTGTCAGCGCGGTGCGCGGCAACAACGATACCGGCGGCTGGGCGGCGTCGCTGCGCACGCACGAGATCGTGAGCGTGCAGCAAACGAAGATTCTCGTCGTCCACGATATCGCGGATATAAAGAGCGACCCGCGCGAAGACGGGATCGGCGTTGTGATCACCGGTCATTCGCACAAGCCGCTGATCGATACCCGCGATGGCGTGTTGTACCTCAACCCCGGTAGCGCGGGTCCGCGAAGGTTCAGGTTGCCCGTCACGGCCGCGATCCTGCTGATCGACGGCGCGCATGCGCAGGCATCGCTGCATCGGCTGATCGAATGAAAAAAGCCAGCGCGAAGCTGGCTTT
>CALFSF010000132.1 GCA_937917025.1 uncultured Paraburkholderia sp. | reverse complement strand
CGCGAGCGCATCCGAAAATATGGGCACGCGCCACGGGCTTAAGTAAGTGCCATTCGTCTTAACGGCACACTGCCTCTGCGTTTTCAAAGTAGCTCTTCAGGTCCGGCTTCTCGGCGAGCTTGTAGTCGAGCGAGCAACGGTTGCCGTTCAGATCCACGACCTTCAGCTCTTCACCCTCGTTACCGTTCAGGAAGATGTTGCCGTCGTCGAGCACGGTGGTGACGTAGTTGTCGTCCTTGTCGAGCACCGATGCGTTCTTCGGCAGAACCTGACCGCGCTTGTCGATGGCGCGCAGCAGAAGGCGGCGAACCTTGACGATGTCGAAGTTCACGTAATTCACCGAGCCACGTCCCGGGTTGACCTGCGCGAAGCCGTTGCCGATATCGACGTTGCGCGGCAACGTCTTGCCCGAGACTTCGATGCGGCTGGTCGAATACGCCGCTTCCGACGGGATGACTGCCTGGCCCCAGAAGTCCGTCCATACCGGACCTTGCGGCGTCGAAATCTTGACGCCCGCCACATCGCTCGTCTTCGCGATGCCGAAGGTGTCGGCCACCGGATACGGCGAGAACGTCACGCCATGCTTGTGCGCCACGACGCCGCCACGCAGCTCCGCGTTGTACGAGGTCGAGTTCGAGCCGTTTTGCGATACGCCTACGTTCATCTGCGTGTAATGCGGCGTGATCGACGCATTCGCGCTGCTCGACGCCGTGCTGTTCTTCGGCTGCATTTCCGCGTTCAGGCTGTAGTTCAGCTCGTCGTTGACGACTTCGCTGTATGTCGCGCCGACGCGTGCATTGCCATCCGTCGAATTCACATAGGTCTTCACACTGCGCTTGCCGAACGGAATCGTTGCCGTGAGGTACACCGAATTGCCGCTGTTGCCCGACACGCCGCCACCGAGGCTGTGCTCGATATTCAGATTGACCGTCGCATACTTGAACGTGCGGCCCCACGAGCCGGTGACGCGTTGCGTTGTCTGGCCGTTAAACAGGCTCGAACGTGTGTAGCCTGCGGTAAAGCCGCCAAGCCACGGATGCAGCCATGCCGCCGAAGCCGTGTACTGGTCACGATAGTGGTTGTCATTCCAGTTCTGCGTGGTGTCCAGCGTCGTATCGGTCAGCGTGCGATAACCCGGCGTCTGGAAGCTCGCCGACGCATTGAACGACAGCGATTGCGTAATCGGCGTGCTGATCGATGCAGTTGCCTGACCGCCGCGCAGACCTTCACGGGTTGCGTTCGACCACGTGCTTTGCGCGCTGATCGCTGTGCGGTCGAAAATCGTCGTCTGACCGCCGAAACCGATGGACTGGTATTCCGTCGCGCCCAGCACGCCGGCCGTTACGCTGGAACTTTTGCCGATCGACCACGTGCCCGTGCCGGTCGCCATCCAGGGTTTGCTTGTCGCGCTGTCGCCGAGATCGCGCAGCTTGCCGACCGCAAACGAGTAACCCGGCGCAATACCGAGCGAACCCGCGGAGAGCGAAGCTGCCGGCACGATGAACTTGCGCGACGAACCGTCCGCTTCGATAACAGTGACCTCGAGATCGTTCGTACCGTTCAGCAGCGGCAGATTGCTGAGCGAAAACGGACCCGGCGGCACAACCGTCGAGTAGATCAGCGCGGCGGCCTGACGCACTTCGACGCGCGCCGTCGATTGCGCGATACCGGTGACCTGCGCGGCTGCGCTGGTAGTACGCGTGAGCGCGGCTTCCGGTACCCATTGCGCGCCGTCGATCGACATACCCGAGAAGATCGAGTTGCTGACGTTGATCTCACCCGTCTGGAATACAGATTTGTAGTCAGCGAAGGTGCGCTGCGCATAGGCATACAGATGCTCGAACTGCGAGTGCTTCCCGTCGTTCGTGTACGAACTGCGGTTGCGCACGATCCAGTCGCCGGCGTTGAAACCGAGTTCTGTCGCACCAGAGAAATACTGCGAGCTGGTTCCGCTACCCTGATTGCCGATTGCAAGCAGATCGTAGTTCAGCAGCGCAGCGGTGCCGCCGGTCGTGTAGTTCGTGTCGGCCAGGGCTTCCGGGCGCAGTGCTTCGGTCGGAACAACCAGTTCGACAGTCGACGAATTGGGATATGGCTTCACGATGGCCTGAGGCCAGGCGGCCACGAAATCCGCGCACGAAGTCGCCGCCGTTTCGTCGTCTGTTGCAGACTGCTTTTCAACCGCCGTCGCATCCTTGACTTCGACAGACCCTCCCGGCAGTTGCAGGCCCGCACGCGCCATGAACTTCGAATCGAAGCACAGGTTGCCTTGCTCATTGAAGCGAGCTGCAACCGTGCCCTTCTTGTTACCGTTTACCAGCAACGCGACGTTGCTGACGCCAGGACGGAAACGCGGCGCGTCCTTGAAGTATTCAGCGACCTTCGGATCAATTCCGCGGGACTTCAGCATTTCCGTGTCGAAGCCAGCATTGGTTTCGACAACAGGCGCTGCGTTGCTCGTTTCCGCTGCGAAACTGTTCCCGGTAGTGACACCGATCATCATCAGCGCCACGGCAACAAGAATCTTGTCCGCGATGGGATCGAGCA
>CALFSF010000131.1 GCA_937917025.1 uncultured Paraburkholderia sp. | reverse complement strand
TGTGGATGCGGATCCGATCTTCATCCGCGATGCGCGGGATTTGCGCGTTGCAGGCGACGTGTCCGCGCGGCGCTCCGGAGGTGATCCGAGCGATGCGGATGATGGGCGCGGCGGGCAGGGCGCGGCCATGGCCGCGCGCGACGATGAAGCGCACGACCCGCGGCAGACGCACGCGGTCTGGACTTCGGCGGGCGTGACCGCGGGCATCGACCTCGCGCTGGCGCTGATCGAGGAAGACGTCGGTCACGCGGTCGCGATGCAGGCGGCGCGGCGGCTGGTGGTTTTCATGAAGCGTCCCGGCGGGCAGTCCCAGTTCAGCGCGGCGCTGGCCGCGCAGGCAACGGCTGGCGGCCCGTTCGACGCGCTGCACAGCTGGATGGCGGTCAATCTGCGCGACGATCTTTCGATCGAACGGCTGGCCGGTCAGGCGCGCATGAGCGCGCGAACCTTCGCGCGACGCTACGTCGAGGAAGTGGGGCGCACGCCCGCGAAAACCGTTTCATCGATGCGGCTCGAAGCGGCGGCACGGTCGCTCGCCGCTTCGCGCGTGCCGCTCAAGCGGATCGCGCTCGACTGCGGTTTTGGCAGCGAACAGAATTTAAGGCGGGCGTTCATGCGAAGGTTCGGGGTATTGCCGCTTGACTATCGCGAGCGGTTTGCGTCCGCGGCCTGAAGGGTTGGATGCATCTGACGGTGCGAACGGCGCGAGCGGCGTGCCGACGGTTAAGTCACGCGGCCCGTGAGTTTGCGTTTGCGCATAACCCTGTGTTTGCAGACCGTGTACGCGCTGTTTCTGGCACTCGTATAATCGGCTCCTTTCGATAATCTCAATTCCCGAACGGAGTGCAGGATGAGTAGAGTCAAGACCCACAACCCTGCGGCCCCGATGGACCGTTCCGAAACCACCTTCCGCTTTCTCGCCGAGCCGACTTCGGTGAACTTCGGCGGCAAGGTTCACGGCGGCGCGCTGATGAAGTGGATCGACGAAACCGCCTACGCGTGCGCGGCGGTCTGGTCGAGCCGCTATTGCGTGACGGTGAGCGTCGGCAACATCCGTTTCCGTCGTCCGATCCTGGTCGGCAATCTGGTCGAACTGCGCGCCCGCGTCGTCGCGACGGGCCGCACCAGCATGCACATTCACGTGTCGGTGCAGGCCGGCGACCCGAAAGGCGGCGAACTGCTGCAGACGACCGATTGCCTCGTCGTGATGGTCGCCGTCAACGAGAACGGGCATCCGGTCGGCGTGCCGTCGTTCGAGCCGGAAACCGAGGAACAGAAACGCCTCGCCAAATACGCGATGGACGTCAAGGAAGCGCTCGATGCCATCGTCGAACTGAAGCCGGAAGAAGTGGTGAAAGGCGAGGTTTGATCCAGCGTCGATGCGGGCCCTGGACGTGCGCTGGATGAGTGCGCATGATCTGAGCCCGCCAGGTAGCGACGCGAGTGAAAAACGCTGCGCAGCTAGTTCATGCCGCAGCGTTTTTCGTATCGGGACCCGGGTTGATGTCAGATCCGGATATCCGGTGTCGAACCGGCGTCGGCACCTGTAAAAGGCCGCCCCCAACCCGACGTCAGGTTCTGGCCGTGCCGACCATGTCGGCGGGCTTCACCCAGTCGTCGAACTGCTGCTCTGTCACGTGCCCGAGCGCGAGCGCCGCGGCCTTGAGCGTCGTGCCTTCCTTGTGTGCTTTCTTCGCGATTTGCGCGGCCTTGTCGTAGCCGATGTGCGGATTGAGCGCGGTGACGAGCATCAGCGATTCGTTCAGGAGCGTCTCGATACGGGCGTGGTTCGGCTCGATGCCGACCGCGCAGTTGTCGTTGAAACTCAGCGCGCCGTCAGCGAGGAGCCGGATCGATTGCAACACGTTGTGCGCGATCATCGGACGGAACACATTGAGCTCGAAATTGCCGCTCGCGCCGCCGAAATTCACGGCGACGTCATTGCCGAACACCTGACAGCACAGCATCGTAAGCGCTTCGGACTGCGTCGGATTGACCTTGCCCGGCATGATCGAGCTGCCCGGTTCGTTCTCCGGAATCGACAGTTCGCCGAGGCCGCAGCGCGGCCCGCTTGCGAGCCAGCGGACGTCGTTCGCGATCTTCATCAGGCCTGCCGCGACCGTTTTCAGCGCGCCGTGCGCGAAGACGAGCGCATCCGCCGCGGCCATCACCTCGAACTTGTTCGGCGCGGACACGAACGGCACGCCCGTCAGCTTGCCGATCGCAGCCGCGACCTTGCCGGCGAACTGTGGATGCGCGTTGAGACCGGTACCGACCGCGGTGCCGCCCTGCGCGAGTTCATACAGATGCGGCAGCGCCGATTCGAGATGCTTCGTGCACTGATCGAGTTGCGAGACGTAGCCGGAGAACTCCTGGCCGAGCGTGAGCGGCGTCGCGTCCTGCAAGTGCGTGCGGCCGATCTTCACGATGCCGGCGAACGCTTTCGCCTTCGCGTCGAGCGTGTCGCGCAACGTCTTCAACGCCGGCAGCAGATGTTTGACGATGCCGACCGCCGCCGCGATGTGCATGGCCGTCGGGAACACATCGTTCGAGGACTGCCCGCGGTTCACGTCGTCATTCGGATGCACCTTGCGTGCTTCGCCCCGTTCGCCGCCGAGCAGCTCGCTGGCCCGGTTCGCGATC
>CALFSF010000130.1 GCA_937917025.1 uncultured Paraburkholderia sp. | reverse complement strand
GAGGCCGGCAGGCTGTCGCGAACCTCATCGATGAGAGCGCGTTCGAGTTCGCCGGCCACGAAGCCCGCGCCTTCGTCGAGCACGGCCACGATCTCGCCCCACGGGTCGATCAGCATGCTGTGGCCCCACGTGCGGCGGCCGTTTTCGTGCTTGCCGCCCTGGGCCGCGGCGAGCACGTAACACTGGTTTTCGACCGCGCGTGCGCGCAGCAGCATCTCCCAGTGCGCGCGGCCCGTGGTGTACGTGAACGCGGACGGCACGACGATCATCGCGCAATCGCCCATCCGGCGATACAGCTCCGGAAAACGAAGATCGTAGCAGACGGACAGGCCCACCCGGCCGAACGGCGCGTCGAAAGTGCGGACTTCGTCGCCGGGGCGGATCGTGCGCGCCTCGTCGAACGACTCCTCGCCTTTTTCGAAGTTGAAGAGGTGAATCTTGTCGTAGCGTGCCGCTTCCCGGCCTTGCGGATCGAAGACGAGTGTCGTGTTCAGCACGCGGGTCGCTTCCGGCGCGATGAGCGGCAGCGTGCCGCCGATGATCCAGAGCTGGTGGCGGCGCGCCGCGTCGGCGAGAAAGCGCTGGATCGGACCGTCGCCCCAGGCTTCGCGCACGGCGAGCTTGTCCGTGTCCCTGAAACCCATGAAGCAGAAGTATTCGGGCAGCAGCACGAGCTGCGCGCCGTCGGCCGCCGCTTCGGCGATGAGGCGGCCGGCTTCGGCGAGGTTACGGTCGCGGTCCGGGGTGCTCACCATCTGGAGCGCGGCGACGCGGAACGACGCAGCCGAGGGCTGTGAAGCGGACGATGAAGCAGCGTGTTGATCGCTCATGGGCGTTTCGAAAGGCTCCCGGCTGGGCGGCGCGCGTTCCGGTTTCGCATACTTCGCGGGCGGGACACGCGCCGGGACAATTCATGACATTGCCGCCGACCCTGGTCTCTCACGGCGCAGCGGCAGCGCCGGGGGCCGGATCGGCGTTCAGTGGACGGCGGTCGGAACCGGCTCGGTCATCTTACCGCGATCGTCATGGACCCGCTCGACATGCGGTTTGGACCACGGGCCGGTGATCGCGTAGTCCATCGCGAACGCGTGGCTGATCGACTGCGACAGCGCGAAATCCGCGATCAGCGCGCCAAGACCGAACAGCGGGTTGACGATCGCCGCGGCGATCACGCCGGCGCCCGCGCTGATCGTCGGCGTGATGTGCACGCGCAGGTCCTGCGTTTCGTGGGCGAGGTCGATGGTGCCCTTCATGCTGGCGCGCGCCGGTGCGGTGACCATCTCGAAGTTGTCCGTGCGGCCGACGCCGTCGTCGATCTTCGCGGCGCCCGTCACGCGCTCGAACGGCAGGCCTTCGCCGATCACGTCGCGGAAATTGAGCGTGGCGAAGCGCGCGAGGCTTTGCAGGCTCACCACGCCGAGCAGTTTGGCGACGCCCGGATCGACCTTCAGGATCTGCCCGTGGCGCAGGTCGAGGGCGAGCGTGCCGTCGAGCGTCGGGTAATCGATGGCGGTCGGGCCGCCGATCCACGCGAGCTGGCCCGTCAACGTGCCGGTGCCGTACTTGACCGCGTGCGCGACGCCGGCGCGTTCGAGCAGCGCGCCCGCGTCCTTGATGTCGAGCTTGAAATCGACCGCCGTGCGGCGTGGCGCGGCTTCCCCGGTGCCGCCGGCAATCGTCTCGTCGGTACGCCACTTCGCGGTCGCGCTCAGGGTCGCGGCCGGGTTGCTGACGTCGAGCTTGTCCAGTTGCCAGACGGGCACGCCGTCCTCGTCGAAATTGTGCGCGTCGACTTCCAGCCGGCCGAGGTTGCGCTCGCGCACGATCAGTTCGTTCACGACCAGGTCGACCGACGGCATGTTCTGCGCCGGCACCGACATCGCGCGGCTGAACAGATCCTTTTCGCTCGCCGACGGAATCACGAGCTTCGCGAAGCGCGCCTGCAACGTGCCGGGCGAGCCCTTCGTCGCGCCCGGCAGCCACGACACGTAGCCCGACACCTGGTTCGATCCGACGTTTGCCTGCCACTTGCCGGCCTCGCGCGAGGCGCCGACAACGAGGTTGTCCCAGTGGCGCTTGAGGAGCGTGAGCGTGCCGACGTGGACCGCGAAGCGGGTCGGCAGGAACTGCTGCGCCGTCGCATTCGGCACGCCGGGCTGCACCGCGTCCTTGCTGCCGCTGCGCATCTGCGCGACGAGCGCGCGCCACGCGTCGGCGTTGAAATGCTCGACGTCGACCGCGGCGGTCACGCCTTCGGTCGGCAGGTCGGCCGGCCTGTTGACGCCGATCGCGCCGCGTACGACCGTCAGCGGCGCTTTCGGGTCGTCGCGCAGCAGGTAGGTCGCGGCGATCGGGCCGAAGGTGAGGTCGGCGCGTTGCAGGGCGGCGTCGCCGGGGGCGGTTGTTGTGGTGGCACCGGATGCTCCCGGGGGTCCCGTGGTTCCCGTCGATCCCGCAACCGAAGCAGAGGCGTCCGCCTTCCTCGACGACCCGGGCGCACCGGGGGCGCCCACCGTCGAACTGGCCGCGGGCGGCCGGAACGTGAAATGCAGCGGCATCGGCTCGCCCACCGGCTTGTTGAACGGCGCGGGGAGGTCCAGCGCGAGGCCGGTCAGATCGGAATTCGCGGTGACGTCCGGCAGGCGGCCCTTCGCGCCATGAATGCTGAGCTGGTACGGCGCGCTGCCGCTCATGTGCGCGAGCACCTGCGTGACGGGGCCGCGCAGGTTCAGCCCGCGCGCGGCGTCGACGCTGATGTGGCCGCCGACGTCGAACGCGTAGGTGCCGTCCTGCCGGTATCCGCCGCTCGCTCGGAGCTCGCCGCCGAGAAAGCGCGCGGACAGCCGGTCGGTCCGTGCCGTGTGCTCCGTGAAATGCAGCTTGCCGTGGATTTGCGAGAGCGGCGGCGCTTTCTCCACCGCGAGTTCGTTGTTCTGGAACCCGAGCGCGCCTTCGATCGCAACGTGCGGCTTCGGCGTGCGCGGCAGCGTCAGCTTGAGCGCGAGCGTCGCGGGACCTTCGGCGTGCAGCTTTTCGCCGGCGTGCTTCGAGATGCCGCCGAGCGCGCTGCGGTTCACGTAGTCGAGCATGTCGGCGAGCGGGCCGCGCGCGTCGCCCGCGATGACGAAGCTCGACGCCTTGTTGCCGAGATCGTCGATCTTCCCCGAAACCTTGCCGAGCGCGACGCGCCGGTAATGCGCGCGCTCGACGTCGAAGCGCAGCAGGTTTTCCTTCAGTTCGAACTTGCCGTCGATGCCGTCGAGCGCGGGCCAGACGCTCGGCGTGCCGTCCTTCAGCGTGCGAGCCGGAAACGGCGACGGGTCGAAGCGGCCGCCGCGAAACGGCGCGACGATGCGAAAGACGCCCGCGGTCGGATCGCGCGAGTAGGGGAATTTGTCGAGATTGCCGTGGACGTCGATCGTCGCGCCGTGCGACGTGCCGGCCTCCAGACCATGCCCGAGATACAGGCGCAGCTTCTCGCTGATGCTCGTGGGCAGATAGCGGGGAATGCGCGACACGGCGGCGCGATCGAACACGGCGCTCAGATCGAGCGAGCCGCGCCCGTGGCCAGGGTTCGTGTAGTGCGCGGTGAGTTTCGCGGCGGCGTCCGCGTTCGCGACCGCGAAATCGGACATGCTGAACGTGAACGCCTTGTGCTGCTCGCCCGGCGCGGCGGGCTTGATCTCCCACTGGCCGTGGCCGGTCATCCGGTCGAACGTCAGGCGCGGATCGTCGAATACGCCAGGCAGCGTGACGGCGACCTTCGCGGTGTCGAGCGTGATCGAGCCGTGGTTCTCGTCGGCGTCGACGCTGCCCCACAGGTTCTCGACGCCCGGAATGCCCGCGCGCGGGTGGTTCAGTTTCGTGAGGCCGGGCGGCGGTTCCTGCGCGGCCACGCTGATGCCCTGCAGATCGCCCTTGAAGCGGTAGCGCACGATCGGCTCGGCACCCGCCGAACGCTGTTCGGCGGCGGCTTCGCCGGCGTCGGGCTTTTCGCGCTCGACTTCGATCACGTAATTCGCGACGAGCCCGCGTGGATTGAAGCGCACGAGGTTGTTCAACAGCCGGCGCGGCAACGGCAGCGCCCGGCTGAATTCCGCGAGGATGCCGAGGTCGACGCGATCGCCGTTGATGCTGATCAGCTGGCCGTGCTGGACGCTCGGCATCCGGTAACGTGCGTTCAGCGTCGCGAGCGTGAGCGAGCGCGTGACCGGCGTGCCGTCATCGAGCGGCGGCTGGCCGAGTTCGGCGTGCAGATCGCGCAGTTGCAGCGTGAAGTCGCGGCTCGCCAGATCCACGTGCCACGTGAAATCGGCGACTGGCACGTCGAGTTTCGGCTGCGTCGGATGCACGCGCATCGACACGTCGGTGCCGGCCAGATGGCCGCCCGCGGACGTCATCCGGCCTTCGGCGAAGTCGATCCAGATGGCGTTGTCGATACGGCCGGCGTAGGTCTCGACCGGGAAATCCATATAGCGCGCGAGCGCGGGCAGATCGACCGGGCCCGTCGACAGATACGCCTCACCCTTCCAGTTGACCGGTTTGCCGGCCGCCGAGAGCGGCGCGTGGCGAAAGTGCGCGCGAAAGTCGAGCGGGCCGTGCAGCACGGTGCCCTCGGCGGGCGCCTGCAGCGCGAAACGATGCTCGAAACCGTCGTTGAGGATCGCGAGGCGGATGTCGTGCAGCCTGATTTCGGGCGCGTCGTGCAGCGCGTCGCGCCAGCGCAGCGTGCCGCCGCGCAGCACGATCGCCTGCTGGCGAAGCAGCCAGGTGGTGAACGTGTCGTTGCCGGTATGGCGGCTGGGCAGCGGCACGCCCGCCACCGAAATCATGCCGTCGGTGCCGCGCGAGATCAGCACGTCGGGCTGGTCGACGATCAGGCTCGACATCACCGGCGCGAACTGCACGAGCGAGCGCCACGACAGTGTCGCGGTGGCGTGCGGAATGGTGAGCGCCGGGTGGCCGTCGCGGTCGCGGATCGTCAGGTTGGTGATGTCGATGCCGGGCTGGAAACCGGTCCAGTGCGGCGCCAGCCGGCCGATATCCAGTTGCGCGTGCAGCTTCGACGAAACGGCGGCTTCGATGTGCGGGCGGAACGCATCGACGTGCGGCAGGACCGCGTAACGCAACCCCAGAAAGAGGCCCACCGCAATGAAGTACAGCACCAGCGCGATCGCAAGAACGACGCGCAGCGTATGGCGCAACACGACATGGTCGCTCCCGCTGCTGGGCCTGGCGCGTCCGGCTTCGTGCGGGTCGGCGGATTCGTTTCGCTCGGACATGCGGCGGCGGGGTGGACGTATGGTAGTTTTGCGGTCTGACGACGAAATGTAACACACAGGCCAACGGCCACGGGCGCCCGGTGAAACGTCCGGCCAGCAAGCCTCGCGACGCGAAACGGCAACACGCTGACGTCATCCGGAGCGCCCGGCTGGCGACTTCGCAGGACCTGTCCCGCGAGGCTGCTGCGTACCCCCTGCGTCGTAATCGATGAAGCAACGAGCGAGCCAGACCTTAGATGACTGATTCCACCTTGATGAGTTCCGCCTGGTCGCACTATGCGGCCCGCGCCGTGGCGACCCGACCCGAACTCGCGGCCCGCGTGACGGCGCTGGCAGCCGCGCCCGTCACGCGCGCGCAGATCGACGCGCGGCTCGACGAACTGACCGGCGCGGACGGCCTCGCGCCCGCTGCGCCGCTTACCGAAGATGTGCTGAAAAAGGCGCTGCGCCAGTTGCGCACCGAGGTGTTCTGCGCCGTCATGGAGCGCGACCTGGCGGGCCGCGCGGACGTCGCCGAGGTCACCGGCACGATGACCGATCTCGCCGAGGCGACGATCCAGCGCGCGCTCGCCGTGCTGTCCGCCGATCTCGAGGCGCTCTATGGCGAGCCGCGCGGCCCGAACGGCGAGCGGCTCACGCTTGGCGTGGTCGGCATGGGCAAGCTGGGTGGGCGCGAGCTGAACGTGTCGTCGGATATCGACCTGATCTTTCTGTACGAAGAGGACGGCGAGACGGCCGGCAGCCAGCGCTCGGGCATCGCGACGCAGGATTTCTTCACGCGTCTCGGCAAACGGCTGATCGCCGCGCTCGCCGAAGTCACCGCCGACGGCTACGTGTTTCGCGTCGACATGCGGCTGCGGCCGAACGGCGACTCGGGCCCGCTCGTGTGCAGCGTTGGCATGCTCGAAGAGTATTTCTACGTGCAGGGCCGCGAGTGGGAGCGCTACGCGTGGATCAAGGGCCGGCTCGTCTCGGAAGGCGGGAGCGACGCGGCACAGCGTCTGTCGAAGCAGCTCGATGCGATCGTCACGCCGTTCATCTACCGCCGGTATCTGGACTTTGGCGTGATCGCGGCGATCCGCTCGCTGCATCTGCAGATCCGCCAGGAGGCGCAGCGCCGTGCGTCGATGCGTCCCGACAAGGCCGACGACATCAAGCTCGGCCGTGGCGGCATCCGCGAGATCGAGTTCAGCGCGCAGGTGTTCCAGCTGATTCGCGGCGGGCAGGATGCGGGCTTTCGCGTGCGGCCCACGCTGAAGGTGCTGCAGCACGCGGCGGCGCACGGGCTGATCGCGCCGGCCGTGTGTGCCGAGCTGACGGAGGCGTACCGGTTTCTGCGCGACCTCGAACACCGTCTGCAATACCGCAACGACGCGCAGACCCACGCGATGCCGGTCGACCCGGAAGAACGCGCGCAGCTTGCAAGGACGATGGGTTTCGACGATTACGCCGCGTTGATGGCGGTGCTCCACGGCCATCGCGAACGCGTCGAGCGGCAATTCGACGAGATTTTCGCCGACAAGGTGAGCGGCCAGAACGGCTGCGGCGCGCAGGAAGACGGCGCGGCGGCATGGGTGTGGAGCAGCGCGCTCGATGACGAAAGCGCCGATGAAGCCCTGCGGGCCCGCATCGTCGAGCTGGGTGTCGAGGAACCGGGCGAGCTGCTGGACCGGCTGCGCGCCGTCTGGCGTTCGTCGCGCTACTCGGGGCTTGCCGAGCGCAGCCGGCAGCGCTTCGACATCGTCGCGCAGCGCGCGCTCGAGGCGGCCCGCACGCTGGAGCCGGCCGGGCGGCGCGGCGACACGATCGCGCGCTTCTTCGACCTGCTCGAAGCGGTGAGCCGGCGCGGCGTGTATCTCGCGCTGCTGACGGAATATCCGGTGGCGCTGCACCGCGTGCTGTCGGTGCTGGGCGGTTCGCGCTGGGCGGCGGGCTATCTGATCCGCCATCCCCAGCTGCTCGACGAACTGCTCGACGACGAAGCCATCGCAAGCCCGTTCGACTGGCCCGAATTCAGGCGGACGCTGCGCGCGCGGATCGCCGCGGCCGATGGCGTCGAGCAGCAGATGGACCTGCTGCGTCACGCGCACCAGGCGGAAGTGTTCCGCATCCTGCTAATCGACCTGGCCGGCCATCTGAGCGTCGAGCACGTGAGCGACCGGCTCTCCGAACTCGCCGACGCCGTGCTCGACGTGACGCTCGAAGCCGTCTGGAAGACCGTGGCGAAGCGGCATCGCGAGGTGCCGCGCTTCGCGGTGATCGCGTACGGCAAGCTCGGCGGCAAGGAACTCGGCTACGCGTCGGATCTCGACGTGATCTTCCTGTACGACGACCCCGACGACGCAGCCGCCGACGTCTATGCCACGTTCACGCGGCGCCTCATCACGTGGCTCACGATGGCGACGGGCGCGGGCACGCTGTTCGACGTCGACCTGCGTCTGCGGCCGAACGGCGAATCGGGGCTGCTCGTCACCGATCTCGACGCGTTCCGGCGTTACCAGCTGCGCGAAGGCGACGCGGCGAACACCGCGTGGGTGTGGGAGCATCAGGCACTGTCACGCGCACGCTACTGCGCCGGCGACGCGGAGATCGGCGCGCGCTTCGAAGCGATCCGCACCCAGGTGCTGACGACGCCGCGCGACGCCGTGCCGCTCGCCGCGGAGATTGTCGACATGCGGGCACGCGTCGAGGCCGGGCACCCGAACCGCACCGAGCTCTTCGATCTGAAGCACGATCGCGGCGGGATGGTCGATATCGAGTTCACCGTTCAATACTGGGTGCTGCTGCACGCCGCGCGCGACCCCGAACTGATCCGCAACACGGGAAATATCGCGCTGCTGCGCGAGGTGTCGCGCTTCGGCCTCATGAGCGAGGAAGAAGCGGAGACGGTCGGGGCGGCTTACCGGACGTATCGCAAGCTGCAACACCGGCTGCGGCTCGACGGCATGGAAAAGGCGCGGGTCGAGCCGCAGCGCGTGCAGGCCGAGCGCGACGCGGTGCTGGGGTTGTGGAAGCGGGTGTTCGGGTGACAGGGGGCGTGGGCGCCGGGTGACCCCGCTCACGCCGTCAGCATTTCCCTCGCATGCTTGCGGGTGGTCGCGGTGATCTCGATGCCGCCGAGCATCCGCGCGACTTCCTCGATGCGGCTCGACCTGTCGAGCGGCGTGACGCTGCTGGTCGTGCCGCCCTTGCCGTTGCCGCTCTTCGCCACCTGAAAGTGATGGTCGCCGCGCGCCGCCACCTGCGGCAAATGCGTGACGCACAGCACCTGGCGCTCGCGCCCGAGTTGATGCAGCAGCCGTCCGACGACTTCCGCGACGCTGCCGCCAATCCCCGTGTCCACTTCGTCGAAGATCAGCGTCGGCGTGAGGCTCGCCGCGCTCGCGATCACCGCGAGCGCGAGACTGATCCGCGCCAGCTCGCCGCCCGATGCGACTTTCGCGAGCGGTCGCAGCGGCACGCCCGCATGCCCTGCGACGCGAAACTCGATCTGCTCCGCGCCGTGTGCGCCGCCTTCCGGCAGCGGCACGAGCGCCACTTCGAAGCTGCCGCCCGTCATCGACAGTTCCTGCATGCCCGTCGTCACCGCTGAGCCGAGCGCCCTGGCCGCTTTCGCGCGCGCCTTCGACAGGACTCTGGCTTCGGCGAGATATGCATCTTTCGCTTTCGATTCGGCGGCGCGCAGGCTGTCGAGATCGGCGGCGGCGTCGAGTGCGGCGAGTTGCGCGCGACGGGTTTCGTGTTCCTCGGGCAGCGTTTGCGGCTGAAGACGGAACTTGCGCGCCATCGAATGCAGCGCCTCGAGGCGTTTTTCGACCTGGGCGAGCCGCTCGGGATCGAGTTCGAGCCGCTGCGCATAATGCGACAGCGAGTAGGCCGCTTCCTGCAACTGGATTTCGGCGGGCTCGAGCGCGGCGAGCGTGTCGTTGAGCGCGGGATCGATCTGAGCGAGACCGCGCACCTTCGAGATGATCGCGCCGAGGTGCGTGATCATCGCCTCGTCGGATTCCGACAGCGCGCCGAGCGCGCCCTGCACGCCTTCGATCAGACTCGCCGAATGCGACAGGCGGTGATGTTCCGCGTTGACCTCTTCCCATTCGCCCGGTTGCGGCGCGAGCTTGTCGAGTTCGGCGAGCTGCCAGGCAAGCCGTTCGCGTTCGAGTTGCAGCTCGCGATCGCGTGTCTGCGCGGTTTCGACCGCCTGCGCCGCTTCGCGCCAGCCGCGCCATGCGCGCGTGACGCTCGACGCCGTGTCGAGCAGCCCGGCATGCGTGTCGAACAGTTCGCGCTGCGCGTCGGCGCGCATCAGCAACTGGTGCGCGTGCTGCCCGTGAATATCGACGAGCATTTCGCCGACTTCGCGCAATTGCGTGAGCGTGGCGGCTGTGCCGTTGATGAAGGCGCGCGAGCGGCCGTTCGAATCGATTACCCGGCGCAGCATGACCGTGCTGCCGTGCATGTCGTCGGCGGAGTCGGCTTCGATACCGAGCGCGTGTTCGTCGAGCCAGCGCTCGACCTGCGCGTGCGTCGCGAACCCGGCGGTGATGTCGGCGCGCGATTCGCCGGTGCGCACGACGCTTGCGTCCGCGCGGGCGCCCAGCGCCAGCGCGAGCGCGTCGATCAGGATCGACTTGCCCGCACCCGTTTCACCGGAGAAAACCGTAAAGCCGCTGTCGAATTCAAGATCGAGCGCCGCGACGATCACGAAGTCGCGTATCGAGAGATGGCGAAGCATGGAGTCTGGTCTGGTTAGCTGTGTTAGCGGCAAATTCGATGCGCGGGTGGCGCTGCGTGTCCTTGCGCGGCGTTGCGCGGCGTTGCGTTTTGGCGTTTCAGTTTCCTGCGTGATTGCCCGGCTGTGTCGCCGGACAGGTCAATCGGCAAGCTGGCCGCTCGCGCGAGCGTTCGACGAGCGGATCGCGTGGGCGGTTCACGTCGGCGGATCGTCCGCGAGCGACGGGTGTTCGTTCCAGTGAAGCTTCTTGCGCAGCGTCGCGTAATAGCTGTAGCCGACCGGATGCAGGAACGGCACGGTGTGGCGCGAGCGGCGCACGTCGATCGTGTCGTTCAGTTCCAGCGCCGTGAACGACTGCATGTCGAAGTTCACATTGACGTCGCGACCCGAAATGATCTGGATGCTGACCGCCGAGTCGTCCGGAATCACGATCGGGCGGTTCGACAGCGCGTGCGGCGCGATCGGCACGAGCACCAGACCCTGCAGCCGCGGATGCAGGATCGGCCCCGCCGACGACAGCGCATACGCCGTCGACCCGGTCGGCGTGGCGACGATCAGACCGTCCGAGCGCTGGTTGTACATGAAGCGCCCGTCGACGGAGACGCGCAGTTCCGCCATCCCCGAGAAGCCACTCCGGTTGACCACCACGTCGTTGAACGCCAGCGCGTGATAGATCGGCTCGCCGTCGCGCATGATGCGGGCTTCGAGCAGCGTGCGTTCTTCCCGCTCGAAACTGCCCGCCAGCATCTGCGGGACGATTTCCCGCATGTCCGAAATCGGGATATCCGTGATGAAGCCCAGCCGGCCATGGTTGATGCCGATCAGCGGCGTGCGGTAGGGCGCGAGCTGACGCCCGATGCCAAGCATGGTGCCATCGCCGCCCAGCACCACCGCGACGTCCGCGCGCGCGCCGATCTCGTCGGGACGCAGCGCCGGATAGCCGGTCACGCCGATTTCCTGGGCGGTGTCCGCTTCGAACACGACGTCGAAGCCGCGCCGCGCGATGCACGACGCGAGCTCCGTCAACGGCTCGGAGATGCCTGGCGTGTGGCTGCGCCCGACTAGCGCAACGGTCTTGAAGTGGCTGGTAGCTTGCATGCCGGCATTACACCATAGCTGTGCGTCGAAAAGAACCTTTCACCTGCCGCCTCCCGCGCGGAACAATGCGCGGGACGGCGCGCCCGGCAACGCGCCACGAGCAATGGCGCGTGCCGGCACTTTGCCCGCCGGCGGCGCAGTCGCGTGGCCGGGACGGGTTTGTCGCTAGAATGGTGAACCGCCGCTGACGACAGGCCGCCCGGCGGCGTGCCGCCGGACGCTGGGCGCGGCGAATCCGCGGCTGTAGCGAAACCTCGTGTGATCGCTCCCTGAAGTATCGCCGTTGAGCTAAAATTTTCCCTCATGCTAGATCCTCGCGCACAAACCCTCCTCAAAACGCTGATCGAGCGCTATATCGCCGAAGGTCAGCCGGTCGGCTCGCGCACGCTTTCCCGCTATTCCGGCCTCGAGCTCAGCCCCGCGACGATCCGCAACGTGATGTCGGACCTCGAGGATCTCGGCCTTGTCATCAGCCCGCATACATCGGCTGGACGCATTCCGACGCCGCGCGGCTATCGTCTTTTCGTCGACACGATGCTGACCGTCGAATCCGCCGCCGACGAAGAGGCGGTCATGCGCACGGTCAAGACCACGCTCCAGGGCGGCGAGCCGCAGAAAATCGTCGCGGCGGCGGCGAGCGTGCTCTCCAGCCTGTCGCAGTTCGCGGGCGTCGTGCTGACGCCGCGGCGCAGCCACGTATTCAAGCAGATCGAATTCATGCGCCTGTCCGACAAGCGCATCCTGCTTATCATCGTGACGCCCGAAGGCGACGTGCAGAACCGCATCATGGCCACGCAGCGCGACTTCTCGCCGTCGCAGCTCGTGGAAGCCTCCAATTACATCAACGCGCACTTCGCGGGCCTTTCGTTCGACGAGGTGCGCCGGCGCCTGCGCGACGAGATCGACGAACTGCGCGGCGACATGACCACGCTGATGCACGCGGCCGTGACCGCCAGCACCGACGACACCGACACGGGCGAGACCGTGCTGATTTCGGGCGAACGCAATCTGCTCGAAGTCGCCGACCTTTCGTCGGACATGGCGCGGCTGCGCAAGCTTTTCGATGTGTTTGACCAGAAGACCAGCCTCCTTCAATTGCTCGACGTATCGAGTCACGCGCAGGGCGTGCAGATTTTCATCGGCGGTGAATCGAATCTCGTGCCGATCGAGGAAATGAGCGTCGTTACCGCGCCGTACGAAGTGAACGGAAAGATCGTCGGCACGCTTGGCGTGATCGGGCCGACGCGCATGGCCTACAACCGCGTCATTCCGATCGTCGACATCACCGCAAGGCTGCTTTCGATGAGCCTCAGCCAGCAGTAACCCCCCCGCGAGCACCGCACGTCGCGCATCGCATGAGACACATGATGCGCGACCGCGCGCACCGCGCCAACTGGCCGAATGGCCAGCTATCGGTGGAAACCCGGGTCGCTATAATGGGCTCCACCTGAACCGTTTCCGTGCAGCACGCCACCGGGCCAACTGAATATGCGTTTCGATCTCGAGCGGCCTTCGCAGTCCGCCACGTCACATCGTGTCGCGGTGTTGCTGATCAATCTCGGCACGCCGGATGCTCCGACGCCGCGCGCCGTGCGCCGCTACCTCGTGCAGTTCCTGTCGGATCCGCGCGTGGTCGAGATTCCGGCCGTGATCTGGCAGGTGATCCTGCGTCTGCTGATCCTGCCGTTTCGCGGGCGCACATCGGCAAGGAAGTACGCGGCCGTGTGGATGCCGGAGGGTTCGCCGCTGCGTGTCCACACCGAAAAGCAGGTCGAAGCGCTGCGCCATCTGCTGCATCTGAACGACTATCAGGTGATCGTCGATTACGCGATGCGCTATGGCACGCCAGGCATTCCCGCGATGCTGAAGCAGCTGAAACTGTCGGGCGCGGAGCGGGTGCTGTTGATGCCGATGTATCCGCAGTATTCGTCGTCCACCACGGCCACGGCGTTCGACGACGCATTCGTCGCGCTGCGGCGCATGCGCAACCAGCCGGAAATCCGCACGGTGCGTCACTATTGCGACCATCCCGCGTATATCGCCGCGCTCGCCGCGCAGGTGCGGCACTACTGGCAGACGCACGGCCAGCCGGATTTCGCGAATGGCGACAAGCTGGTGCTGAGTTTTCACGGCGTGCCGAAACGCACGCTCGATCTCGGCGATCCGTATCACGAGCAATGCCAGCAGACGGGCGCGCTGCTGATGAACGCGCTGCATCTGTCGCCGGTGGAGTGCCGCGTCACGTTCCAGTCGCGTTTTGGGCGCGCCGAGTGGCTGCAGCCCTATACGGCGCCCACGCTGAAGGAACTCGGGCAGGCGGGCGTGCGGCGCGCGGACGTGTTTTGCCCCGGCTTCACGGCTGATTGTCTGGAGACGATCGAGGAAGTCGGCCTTGAAGTGCGCGACGAATTTCTGCACGCGGGCGGCAAGGAGTTTCACCGTATCCCGTGCGTCAATGCTTCTTCGCCGTGGATCGCGGCGCTGGGCGAGATCGTCGCGCAACATCTGCAAGGCTGGCCGGTCATCCAGCCGGCGTCTGCGCAGGGCGCCGCGGTGGCTCAGGCGTGATGGCCCAGGTGTGATGGCCGATAACGGGTAACGGATCGGGAACAGGCTGAATAATCGGTCAGGATGGAAATGCTTCAATGAACTACAGGATTGATACCGAACCGGGTGCGCGGCTGCGGATCGACAAATGGCTGTGGGCCGCGCGCTTCTTCAAGACGCGCTCGCTTGCGGCGGACGCGGTCGAGAAAGGACGCGTGCGGATCGGCGGCGCAACGGTCAAGCCGTCGAAGGACGTGCGCGTGGGCGACTCAGTCGAGATCCAGATCGAGCAGGTTCTGTGGCAGCTGCAAGTGCTGGGCATCTGCGATGTGCGCGGCCCCGCGAGCGTCGCGCAGACGCTCTATGCGGAAACGGCCGAAGGCAGGGACAAGCGGCTGGTGGAACAGGAGCGGCGCAGAACGTATCGCGAGCCGGCCGCCAGCATGCACGGCCGGCCGACCAAGCGCGACCGGCGCGTTATCGACAAACTTTCAGATGGGGATTGAAGAGCTTTTCCATCGTCTGATGGACGCCGCCGTACTCCGTCGTGCTTTCGTTGACGGCGCCGGACATACATATGGTCGTGGTGCCCGCGATGAGTACCAGGGCGACCACCGAAATTGCAAAGGTCAGTTTCACGGTACTCCCCTTGAAGATGCGGGATTGAAACGGCGCTCTAGCCAGGTGGTAAGGCAATGACAACAGCGAAACAGCAGCGATCCGGAAAGAAGATTACGTTTGTTAGGGTAAACGTGCCTTTTCGAACATCTGAGTGGAGTTTAGGCCAGCCGCGCATCCGGCTCAATCTCAATCTGATGACGGTCGTGTGATTGTTGTAACGGCCAGTTTCACCGCACTATCCGGGTGCAAACGGAGGTGCTGACGGCCTTGAAAAAGCCGGCGCCGGCCCCATCTGCACCGTCGATGCGCGGCGACCTGTTGTGTCCGTGCAACGCCTGTCAGGGCGCACATGCATGGAATGAAGACGCCGCGATGCCTTTTATTTTTTAACGACTTTCAGCGACATGGAAAACACGCAAGAGAATCCGACCAGCCAGAATCCCACGCCCGCTGACGAAACCGGTCGCGCGGCCGCTGATGCCACTGCGGCCGGTACTTCTGCCGCCCAGCCGGAAGGAGCGGCGCAGGCTGAGTCCGCGGATACGGCACTAGCCGAAGCGCAGGCGAAGATCCGCGCCGTCTTCCGCGACGACCGCAACATCTCGGTCCTCATGGCCGAGGTCGTGGCGTTCGACCTTCCCCGCGGCAGGCTGGGCCTCGCCGATGGCGCGAGCCTCGCGTGGGACTACCTGAACGTCGCCGCATGCGCCGATTCCAACTA
>CALFSF010000129.1 GCA_937917025.1 uncultured Paraburkholderia sp. | reverse complement strand
TGCAAAGCGAAAGGCAGGCATCCAGGCACGGCAAACCGGCTGGCGCGGCCGGCCTTCTTCCCGGGAGAATTCATGACGGTCATCGTAGTGGCGAATCAGAAGGGCGGCGTCGGCAAAAGCACGCTCTCTACCAATCTGGCAGGTTTTTTTGCGGCATCCGGCGAGTGGGTCGCGCTCGCGGACCTGGACAAACAGCATTCCTCGCACGCGTGGCTCGACTTGCGGCCCGGCGCGCTGCCCGCCATCGAGCGGTGGGAAATCGATCACGACGCCCCGGTGAAACCGCCGGCAGGCCTCGAACGCGCGATCATCGACACCCCGGCCGGCCTGCACGGCACGCGCATGACCACCGCGCTGGAACTGGCGGACAAGATCATCGTGCCGCTCCAGCCGTCCATCTTCGATATTCTCGCGACGCAGGAATTTCTGGAGCGGCTCGCGAAAGAGAAGGCCGTCCGCAAAGGCAGCATCGAAGTGGGCGTCGTCGGCATGCGGGTCGATGCGCGCACGCGCTCGGCCGACCAGCTGCATCGCTTCGTCGAAGGGCTGGAACTGCCGGTACTGGGCTATCTGCGCGATACGCAGAACTACGTCCAGCTGGCCGCGCACGGGCTGACGCTGTGGGATGTCGCCAAAAGCCGCGTCGAGAAAGACCTCGAACAGTGGCAACCCATCATCGAATGGACCAACGGCAAGGGTTGAACACCACGGGCCCGACGCGCAGCCGGCCTGTCGTCACGCCCGGAGAAACCGCCGCCCCGCGAGACGGGGCGGCACGGCCGGGCCGATCATCCGGCACGGCAAGGCCAACGGCAATAGCCCGCCGCACCGGACATCGCGGCCAGACACCTCACACGCTGGCAGCCCGCCGCTGTACACGCGCCGCGCCAACGGCGTAGAGCCCGCCGCCCAGCAATCCCTGCACGACCAGCGCGACCGCCCAGAACGCCGGGTATTCCCAGCCGCCATGGGGCGCCGCAAAGCTCCATCCATTGTGCAGATGAACCGACATCGCGCCCAGCATGAACGGCAGCAGCACGAGCGCGACCCAGCGGACCTGGAAGCCCAGTAGCAACGCGATGCCGCCGGCGAGTTCGACGAACGCCGTCACGTACGCGAGCCATCCCGGCACGCCGACGGACACGAAAAACGCGGCGGTGCCAGGCAACGTGAAGACGAAAATCTTTTGCAGACTGTGGGCGAGATACAGCACGCCCAGGGCCAGCCGCAGGATCGTGGCGGCTGCGTCGGCGTGACGGGTCGAATTCATGTCCGGCTCCTCAAGGGGTTGAACAGACGGCGCGAGGCGCGCCATCGATGGAGCAGACTGTATTCGAACCCACGAGGATGAAAAACCGCCAGAAAGGCTTAGATTATTTCCTTGCAGGCGTTAATCCGTTTTTCAGCGGATCGCGCCAAACAGCTTCGGCAGATCGAGGTGTGCGGCGAGGGTGTCGGCGAGGCGGTCGAGCGACGCCTCGCGCAGCGCGGAATAGTCCAGATGCCGCGCGTCGGCGAGACCGGCCCACGCGAGCATCGCGCTGCACGCCTCCGGCGTATCGAAGAGCCCGTGCAGGTAGGTGGCGAAAATCTGTCCATCGGCGGAAATCGCGCCGTCGGGGCGCGCTGCCGTCGTTTCAGTTCTATCGATATTTAGCTGCACCGCCGGCCGCGCGAGCGCCGGCCCTTTCGTCTCGCCCATATGGATTTCGTATCCCTTCACCAGGGCCGGGTCGCCCAGCGCGAGGCGGCCTGTCGCGTTCTTCAGCGTCTTCGCCTTTGTGAGCGTCGTCGAATAGTCGAGCCAGCCGAGCCCCGCGACGCTCCCCGGCGCGCCTTCGACGCCATGCGGGTCCGCCACTTCGCGCCCGAGCATCTGCATGCCGCCGCAGATGCCAATCACGCGCCCCCCGTAACGCAGATGGCGACGCAGCGCTTCTTCCCAGCCCTGGCTGCGCAGCCACGCGAGATCGGCCTGCACGTTCTTCGAGCCGGGCAGGATCACGAGGTCCGCCGGCGGCGGCGCCGTGCCGGTGCGCACGTAGCTGAATTCCACCTGGGGATGGGCGCGCAGCGCGTCGAAATCGGTGTGATTGCTGATATGCGGCAACGCCGGCACGACGACACGCAACACAGCGGCGCCATCGGCCGCATGGGCCGCATGCGGATCGCGCGGCAGCATGTCCTCGGCGTCGAGCGTGAGGCCGTGCAGATACGGCACGACGCCGAGCACCGGCTTGCCGGTCTTCGCTTCGAGCCAGTCGAGCCCGGGCTTCAGCAGGCCGATGTCGCCGCGAAACCGGTTGATGATGAAACCGCGCACCCGCGCCTGCTCGCCCGGCGAGAGGCACGCGAGCGTGCCCGTCAGGTGCGCGAACACGCCGCCGCGATCGATATCGGCGACCAGCACGACCGGGCAGTCCACGGCCTCGGCGAACCCCATGTTCGCGATGTCGCGATCGCGCAGGTTCACTTCCGCCGGACTGCCCGCGCCTTCGACGAAGATCGTGTCGTACGCCGCCTGCAGGCGCGCATACGATTCCAGCACGGCCTCGAACGCGATCGGCTTGTAGTCGTGATACGCCCGCGCATCGAGGTTCACGCGCGCCTTGCCGTGGATGATCACCTGCGCGCCGCGGTCGCTCGTCGGCTTGAGCAGCACGGGGTTCAGGTCCGTGTGCGCGTCGATGCCGGCGGCCACCGCCTGCAACGCCTGCGCGCGTCCGATCTCGCCGCCATCGACCGTCACCGCGCTGTTGAGCGCCATGTTCTGCGGCTTGAACGGCGCGACCTTCACGCCCGCGCGACGCGCCAGCCGGCACAGCCCCGCGACGAGCGTGCTCTTGCCCGCGTCGGATGTCGTGCCCTGGATCATCAGCGTGCCGCGCGGCACGCGGACGTTTTCATGCGCGTCGCGATCGGGCGGAGATGCGCAAGGTGTCGAAGAAGGCTCGGGCAATGAAGAAGTCGTCACGGAAGAATCGCAGGGCGGCGGCAGGAGGAGCCCGCATTATCGCCCGCGAGGGAACACGCCGGTACAATCACGCGATGATCCCACGCGACCTCACCTTCGTTATCGGCGGCGCCCGTTCGGGCAAGAGCCTCCATGCCGAACGGCTCGCCAGCGAAAGCGGCTTTCCGGTCACCTATATCGCCACCGCGCGCATCGCGGACGACGAATTCGCCGAGCGCATCGCGCATCATCGCGAACGGCGTCCGTCGCACTGGACGCTGCGCGAGGCGCCGGTCGATCTCGCGGGCGCGGTCGCCGCAAGCGACGCGCCCGGCCACTGCATCCTGATCGACTGTCTGACGCTGTGGCTCGCCAATCTCCTCTGCCCGCCCGACGACGCGGCGCCCGCCGGCGAACCGCGCGCGCTGCTGCTCGCGCTCGAAGCGGCGCTGGTGTCGGCGCGCGGCAAGATCATCGTCGTCAGCAATGAAATCGGGCTGGGCGTCGTGCCGCTGGGCGCGGCGACGCGTCTTTACGTCGACGAACTCGGCCGCCTGAACCAGCGCATCGCCGCGTTGAGCACGCAGGTCACGATGATGGTCGCGGGCCTGCCGCTCGCGCTCAAGACACCGGCCGCCGCATGACGCTCACGATGCCGCTCATCGCCACGCTCGCGACGGCTTCGGTGATCGTCGACCGCTGGATTGGCGAGCCGCGTACCGCACATCCGCTCGTCGCGTTCGGCAAGCTCGCCGCCGCGATCGAAACGCGCCTGAACACGGGCGTGCGCGCGCGGCTGATGGGCATCGTCGCGTGGCTCCTCGCGGTCGCGCCGCCGGTCGCGATCGCCGCGTGGCTCGTCGCCGTGCTGCCGTTCCTGTATGCGTGCGCGCTGCACGTCGCGCTGCTGTGGTTCGCGCTCGGCGCGCGCAGCCTGCACGATCACATCGCGCCGATCGCGCGCGCGCTCGTCAAGCGCGACCTCGCACAGGCGCGCGCGCTGACCTCGCGGATCGTGTCGCGCGAAACCGCCCACGCCGACGAAGCCGAGCTTTCGCGGGCCGCCGTCGAATCCGCGCTCGAAAACGGCAACGATGCGATCTTCGGCGCGCTCTTCTGGTTTGCGCTGCTGGGCGGACCGGGCGCGCTGGCGTTTCGCCTCGCCAACACGCTCGATGCGATGTGGGGCTACCGCACGCCGCGCTATCTGCGTTTCGGCTGGGCCGCCGCCCGCTTCGACGACGTGCTCAACTGGATTCCCGCGCGTCTCACCGCCGCGAGTTACGCGTTGCTCGGCGACACGCGCAACGCGCTGCGCTGCTGGCGCGAACAGGCGCCGCGCTGGGACAGTCCGAACGCCGGGCCGGTCATGGCGTCGGGTGCGGGCAGCCTGAACGTGCAACTCGGCGGACCAGCGGTGTATCACGGTGCGATCGAGCAACGTCCGACGCTCGGCATGGGCCGCACCGCGACCGCGCAGCATGTGATGGCGGCGCTGACGCTCGTCGAGCGCAGCGTGTTCCTGTGGCTTGCCGTACTGATCGTGCTGGCGCTTCTCGGCGTGTCGTTCGATGTCTGACGCCATCGTTCACGGCGGCAACCTGCACGAAGCGGCGCGCCGCCATGGCATCCCGTATGAAGACTGGCTCGATCTGTCGACCGGCATCAATCCGCACGGCTATCCGGTGCCGCCGGTGCCCGCCGATGCATGGCGCCGTCTGCCCGACGAAGGCGACGGCTACGCCGAGTGCGCCGCGCGCTACTACGGCGCGCCGGATGCCGCGCACGTGCTGCCGGTCGCGGGCAGTCAGGCCGCGATCCGCGCGCTGCCGGCGCTGTTGCCGCAAGGCGCGGTCGGTATCGCGCCGCTGACGTATGGCGAATACGCGCCGGCGTTCGAACGCGCCGGCCATCGCGTGATGCCGCTCGACGTCACCGCCGCCACGCTGCCCGATGCGATGACGCATGCCGTGGTCGTCAATCCGAACAATCCGACTGCGCAACACGTGAGCGCGGCGACGCTGCATCGATGGCATGCGCAGTTGTCGGCGCGCGGCGGCACGTTGATCGTCGACGAGGCGTTTGCCGACACGATGCCGTTCGCTTCGCTCGCTGGGTCGACGGATCGTGCGGGTCTCGTCGTGCTCCGCTCGCCCGGCAAGTTCTTTGGACTGGCCGGCGTGCGCGCGGGCTTCGTGCTGGCCGTGCCCGCGTTGCTCGCGCCACTGCGTGAAGCGCTCGGCGCGTGGACCGTGAGCGGCCCCGCGCGCCACGCCGTCACGGCGGCGTTCAACGACATCGAATGGCAACGCGCGATGCCCGCGCGACTCGATGAGGACAGCGCACGCCTCGCCGCGCTCCTCGACGCGCACCGGTTGCCGTTCAGCCGCACGCCGCTCTTCGCGTGGACACCGGACGCGCGCGCCGCGGAGCTGCATCACGCGCTCGCGCAGCGCGGAATCTGGACGCGCTTTTTCCCCACACCGGCGAGCGTGCGCTTCGGTCTGCCCGCAACGGATGCGCAATGGTCGCGTCTCGAACAAGGCTTGACGGACAGCATGCACGCGGTCGATACCACCCTCCTCTCAACGCTCCACGATCGATGAAGCAGCGCCTCGCTCTGGCTGTCCTTGCCGCCCTGACGGCCTGCGTGTTTTCGTCCACGAGCGCGTTCGCGATCACCGTCACCGACGATTCCGGCGCCACCGTCACGCTCGCCGCGCCCGCGCAACGCGTGATCAGCCTCGCGCCGCACGTCACCGAATTGCTGTATGCGGCGGGTGGCGGCGCGAAAGTCGTCGGCGCGGTGACGTACAGCGACTATCCGCCCGAAGCGAAGCAACTGCCGCGCGTCGGCGACAACAAGGCGCTCGATCTCGAACGTATCGTCGCGTTGAAGCCGGATCTGATCGTCGTGTGGCGTCATGGCAATGCGCAGCGTCAGCTCGACCGTCTGCGCGACCTGCACATTCCGCTCTACTTCAGCGAGCCGCATCATCTCGACGACATCGCCGTCACGCTGACGAAGCTCGGCGCGCTGCTCGGCACGTCGCCGGTCGCGGATGCCGCCGCGAGCGCGTATCGCAGCAGCATCGCGCGACTGCGCGCGCGTTACGCGGCGAGGCCGCCCGTGAGCGTGTTCTATCAGGTCTGGGATCAGCCGTTGATGACGCTCAACGGCACGCATCTGATCAGCGAGGTGATCGCACTATGCGGCGGGCGCAATGTGTTCGCGAAACTCGAACCGCTCGTGCCGACCGTTTCGACCGAAGCCGTGCTCGCCGCCAATCCGGAAGCGATCGTGACCGCGTCGCCCGGCGCGACGACGCCCGACCGGCCGTTGCCCCAGCTCGACACATGGCGCGCGTGGCCGGCGCTCGATGCCGTCGCGCACGATAACCTCTTTGCCATCGATGGCGATCTGATCAACCGTCCCGCGCCGCGCATCGCGCAAGGCGCGGCGCTGCTTTGCCAGGATCTGGAGACGGCGCGTTTGCATCGTGCGGGCAAGGGACGCTGACGCGCGCCTTTTGCCGGCCTTTTGTCCGCAACGGGGATGCGCCTCACGCGTTCCAGCGCACGAGCGTCCACGCGACGCCTGGTTCGCGCCGCCGCAGCCACACCACGCCGGCAAAATCGATCGACCACGAGAGCGTCTGTTCAAGCGACACGCGAAGCGCGAGCGATGCCAGCACGCGTATCACGCCCGCATGCGTGACGACGTGCGCGCATGCGTCATCCGCTTCCGTCCGCCGCTCATCGAACCATCTCGCTACGCGCGCGCTGAACTGCGCGACGCTTTCGCCGCCGTGTGCGCGCGCGTGATGCAGATCGGCGGCCCAGTCGTCGAGCAACGCGCGATCGATGTCGCTCCAACGCCGCTGCTCCCAGGCGCCGAAGTCCATCTCCTGCAAGCGGGAATCGACGAAAACCTGGCAGCCACATTGCGCGGCCCACGGTTCTGCAATCGAGTGGCATCGCGTCAGCGGGCTCGACCACACGACATCCGGCACGGGCTGTTCGAGCTTCCCTTTAAGCGTGGCCACGCTCGCGGGAGGCGTGTCGGCAAGCGCCACATCGCTGCGCCCATAACAGACGCCCGCGTCGATCGCGACTGCCGGATGACGGATCAGTACGAGATCCATGCGAGTCCCGTCAGATAGATCGCGATTTCGAAGACCTGCTGCGCGAACCCGAGACAATCGCCGGTATATCCGCCGATGCGTCGCACGAAGTAACGGCCGAGCGCGAAGCGCAGCACGAGCAGCACGAGGACCGCTGCACACCCAGCGCGCCAGTCCGGCCAGAAAAGCCAGGGCACGCCGAATACGCAGGCCAGCACCAGCGCGAACGCACCGATGCGCTGCGCGACCGGCTTCGCCTTGCCTTCGGCGCGCACGTAATCGAGCGTCGCGAGATAGCTGATCGCGCACGTGCGGCTTGCCGCGTGCGCCGCGATCATCAGCCACGCGGCGCGCAGCGGCGGCAACGCGGCGAGCGTCTGCCATTTGAGCGCGAGCGCAACGACAAGCGCAATCGCGCCGAATGCGCCGATGCGCGAGTCGTGCATGATCCGCAGCACGTCCTCGCGCGTATAGCCGCCGCCGAACGCGTCGATGCAATCCGCCAGGCCGTCTTCATGGAACGCACCGGTGACGAGGAGCGTCGCGGCCATCGAAAGCAGCACGGCCACGCCGACGGGAAACACGTGCAGCGCCGCCAGATACACCACCGCGCCGAGCGCGCCGACGAGCGCGCCCACCAGCGGAAAATAGCGGGCCGCCGCGTTCAGATAGTGCGGTTCGTAGCCGACCCACCGCGGCACCGGCACGCGCGTGAAATAGCCCAGCGCGGTGAAGAAGTAACGCAGTTCAGCAAGCGGATTCATGTAGACGCGGCTCGGTACGTCGGGTTCAGGCGTCGCGGTTCGCGACGCCTGCTGATTCGAAGCTCGCCATCTCGTTGACGAACGCGACCGCGGCGCGCAACAGCGGCAACGCGAGCGCGGCGCCAGTGCCTTCGCCGAGCCGAAGGTCGAGCGCGAGCAGCGGCTGCGCATCGAACAGATCGAGCATGCGCCGATGACCCGCTTCGTTCGATGCATGCGCGAACACGCAGTAATCGACGACAGCCGGCGCCAGTGCCCGCGCGACCAGCAACGCCGACGTCGCGATGAAACCGTCGACGAGAATCGTCATGCGCGCCTGCGCCGCGGCCATGAACGCGCCGGTCATCATCGCGATTTCGAAGCCGCCGAAGGTTGCCAGCACATCGATCGCGGTTTCGGTCCGCGGATGCGCGGCAAGCGCGGCCGCGAGGATGTCGCGCTTTTTCGCGAGACCGGTGTCGTCGAGTCCCGTGCCGCGCCCGACGCAATCCGCGACCGGCACGCCGCCCAGGCGGCTCATGATGCACGCCGCGGCCGACGTATTCGCGATCCCCATCTCGCCAAAGCCGATCACGTTGGTGCCGCGCGCCGCATGAAAGCGCACGCGTTCGGCGCCCGCCTGCAGCGCGGCGAACGCTTCGTCACGAGTCATCGCGGGTTCACGCGCGAAGTTGCGTGTGCCACGCGCCACCGGAATGTCGATGAGCAGGTCAGAGGGCGGCAACGGCGTCGCCACCCCCGCGTTGACGATTTCGAGCGTGAGACCCGCGACGCGACTCAGCGCATTGATCGCCGCGCCGCCCGCGAGGAAATTCGCCACCATCTGCGCGGTCACCGCCTGCGGATACGGGCTCACGCCTTCGTGCGCGATACCGTGGTCGCCCGCGAAAACGATCATCACCGGGCGTTCGATCACAGGACGCGTCGTGCGCTGGATCATGCCGATCTGACGCGCGAGGCCTTCGAGGCGGCCGAGGCTGCCAGGCGGCTTCGTCTTCGTATCGATGATGCGCTGCAGCTCCGCGCGCAACGTCTGATCGAGCGGTTCGACAACGGGAAGCGCGGGCGTGGATGAAGTCATGATTATCTGTTTGAAGAATGAGAGATGTCGCGTTGGATCGACGGGATCAGTGCTTCGTGTTCGCCGTCGCGGATCAGGACCAGCGGATAGCCGAACGCACGGCTCGCGAGCGCCGGCGTGAGCACGTCGCGGACCGGGCCCGCATGGGCCGTGCCGTTTCCGTCGAGCAGCAACGCATGCGTGGCAAAGCGGCGCGCCAGGTTGAGATCGTGACACGAGAAAATCACGCTGCGTGGCGAATGCTTCGATGCTTGTGCCCACGTAGTCAGCGCCTCGAGGCAGTCGATCTGATGATGCAGGTCGAGATGCGAAAGCGGTTCGTCGAGCAGCAGTAGCGGCGCGTCCTGGCACAGCACCGCCGCCAGCGCCACGCGCTGGCGCTCGCCGCCCGACAGCGACAGCACGTCGCGCGCCTCGAGCGACGCGAGGCCAAGCGTGTCGAGCGCGGCATGCGCCGCCGCGCGATCTTCGGCACGCTCCCAGCCCCAGCCATCGAGATGCGGGAAACGGTTGAGCATCACGATCTCGAAGACGCTCGCGCTGAACGCATCGCGCTCGCCTTGCGGCATCAGCGCACGGCGTTGCGCGAGCCTGGCGGGCGACCATGTCGTGACATGAACGCCATCGAGTTCCACGTGACCGCTCGCGGGTTCGAGCAAACCGGCGAGCGCGGAAATCAGCGTGGTCTTTCCGGCGCCGTTCGGACCCGCGATGCACCACACCTCACCCGGATGAAACGTGTGCGTGAAATCGTCGAGTAACGTACGTGTACCGGCACGCAGCGTGACGCGTTGCGCGGACAGTGCCGAAGCGGTGAAAGCGTGTGCGTTCATCCTCGCCGCCTGTGCAACAGCATCCAGAGGAACACCGGCACGCCCGCGAGCGCGGTGATCACGCCGACCGGCAGCTGCGCGGGCGCGATGACCGTCCGCGCGACGAGATCGGCGGCCATCACGGCGAGACCGCCGGCAAGCGCGGCGGCCGGCAGCAGCATGCGCTGGTCGTTGCCGAACGCGAGCCGCAGCATATGCGGCACGACGAGGCCGACAAAGCCAATCGTGCCGCCCGTCGTCACCGCGGCCGCCGCCGCGAGCGAAGCGACGAGATACACGCGCAGCCGCAAACGCATGACCGGCACGCCGAGCGCCCGGGCGGCCGCATCGCCCCGCAACAACACGTTCAGTTGAGCCGCGGCCGGCACGATCGCCACCAGCGTGACGGCGAGCGCGCAGAGCGCGACCCACGGCATGCCGCCGCCATTCAGGTCGCCGGTCAGCCAGAACAACATGCCGCGCAGACGGCTCTCGGGCGCGACACTCAGCAGCAATGTGATGACCGCGCCCCAGCCCGCCGCGATCACCGCGCCCGTCAGCAGGAGACGCGGCGACGCATCCTGCGGCTCGCCACGCCACAGCTCGCGTCGCGCGAGACCGAGCACCAGCAGGATCGACGCGAACGCGCCGGCAAACGCGCTGGTATCGACGATCCACCACGCGCATCCGGCGATCATCGCGACCAGCGCGAAGCTCGCGGCGCCGCCCGATACGCCGAGCACATACGGCTCGGCAAGCGGATTGCGCAGCAACACCTGAAGCAGCGCGCCCGCGACCGCGAGCAACGCGCCGCACGCGAAGCCAGCCAGCGCGCGGGGCAGACGCAGCGTGCGCACGATCTCGATGGCCAGATCCGGCGAGGATGAACCCAGCGAAGCAGCCGTGTCCGGATGCCAGGGCATCAACGCGCTAACGACGCGCAACGGCCCGAGCGCGACGCTGCCCAGCGCCAATGACGCCACGAACACAAGCACCGCGAGCACGGCCAGCCCGCACCAGATCGCGACAGCGCGCTGCGCGCTCATGCCGGTCGCGGGACGCATCGCCGCGCGGTTCATCGCGGCGCGATCAGACGGCATGCCGGCTCACCCCGCGAACCGGGCGCGTCAGGCATCTCACTGCTGCTGCCAGCCGAGCGTGAGATACGCGCCGCGACGCGGCGTGTTGTACGTGTAGGCCAGTTCATAGTCCTTGTCGAAGAGATTCTGGATCTGCGCGGCCACGTACCACGACTTCGTGATCGCGTAGCGCGCCGAGAGGTTCACGACGCCATAGCCGCCGAGCGTCGTGCCGCTGTCTTCACGCTCGCCGCTCACGAGCCACTCGCCGCCCACGCGCCAGCCGCCGATATCGCGGTTCGCGGAGAACGAAGCGAAGCGACGCGCGCGACGGTTCAGGTCGGTGTTCGTGTCTTCGTCGACGGGATTCTGGAACGTGAGCGCCGCGCGCACATCTGTCTTGCCGACATGGCCGCTCCATGATCCCTCGACGCCCTGCACTTTCGCGCGCCCCACGTTCTGCGCGACGTACACGCCCGGTGTCATCTGCTGATACTCGATCAGGTTCGTGTAGCGCGTCTCGAACGCCGTGAGCTTCAGCACGCCCAGCGCGTTCGACGCGTACTGCAACGCCGCCTCGACCGAGTGGCTACGCTCCGGCAGGATCGACGGATTGCCGCTATACGGGTAGTACAGATCGTTGAAGGTCGGCGCACGGAACGCGTCCGACCAGCTTGCGGTCACTTTCCAGTGTTCCGTGACATCGTATCCGTAGCCGAGATAGTAACTGTTCGCGCCACCGAAATCGGAGTACTGGTCGCGCCGCACGTTCGCCTGGAACTGGCTGCGGCCAAAGCGTCCCGTATAGCCCGCAAAGCCGGAATTGACATGACGGTCGGGCGCGCTGTAGTCGTTCGAATCGAGCGTCTGGTCGAGATGCTCGTAGCCCAGCTGGAGCTTTTGCTGCGGCGCGAACGTGAAATCGTTCTGCCACGTGTACTGGCGGTTGTCGGTGTCGAAGTGATCCGTGTAGACGCCGTTCAACGCGTTGTTGCTGCGGTCGTTGCCGGCGGCGACGATCACGTGCGTCGTCCACCAGTCGGTCACGCGCCCGTTGGCGAACGCCGACGCGAGCTGGACCTTGCTGTACAGGTTGTTGAGATCGGTCGGCACGCCGTACGGATTGTCGAAGCTGTCGTTGCCGTTCGACTGGAAGTAACGCACGCCTACGTCCCATTTATCGTTGAAGCGGTGACGCAAGGACGCCGAGACGCTCTCGTTCAGATAGCCGTTCGCGTTCGGATTGACCGGCGCGAGCGCGGGGTTGATCGACGAAAAGCCGTCGTCCTTCGCGCGTGCGATCGAGACGCTGAAGGTCGTCTTGCCGTCGCTGTCGAGCGCGCCATCGACGCCCGCCTGCTGCCGTTGCGTGTGATAGCTGCCGTATTCGACGGAAAAATTGAAGCGCGGCGGATGGTTGCCGCCGTCCTTCGTGAACACCTGCACGACGCCGCCGACCGCGCCGGATCCGTACAGCGCCGACACGTTGCCGTTCACCACTTCGACGTGATCGATCTGGTCGAGCGGAAGCTGCTCGATCTGCGCATTGCCGAGGCTCACGGAATCGACGCGCACGCCGTCGATCAACACCAGCGACTGCTGCGCGGAGGCGCCCCGCAACAAGAGGCTCGCCGACGAACCCGGGCCGCCGTTGCGCACGATCTGCGCGCCTGGCGCGAGTTGCAGCAGGCCTGGCAGATCGCGTGCGCTCGTATCGGCGATGTCCTGCTGGTCGAAGCGGGTGGTCTGCGGAATGGCGTCCGCGAGCGCTTGCGGTCCGCGCGCGGCGGTGACCACGATGGGCGCGAGCGTCGCCTTCGCCGGTTCCGGTGCGGATGTGGCTGCGGGCATGGACGCCGTGGCGTCCTGCGCCGACGTCTGCGCTATCGTGCGCGTGGATGCGGAGGTGTCGTCCGTCTGGGCGGACTGGGCCAGTGCGGCAAGCGGCAGGCCGGTCAGGGCGAGCAGCGCCGCGCGGGCGATGGGCGTGTACATCCGGTGAATTCCTGTAGCTGAGGTACGCGGCCTGCTTCCCCGCAGGCCATTGCGTGACAGGGCGACCGTGCGTCGCGAGGCGAACAGCTGCCGCGCGCGAACGACGCCCTTCCCTCTGGCCGGTATCCGGGCTGGCGACGCGTCGATCCGCCTTCCCACGCATGAATGCGCAGTGGCACAGCGCGCTTTTTGACGGCGCGTATCGGATCGACTTGCGGGAAATAACGCGGTCGCTTACCGTTGCGGGGGCAGCACAGGTTGGCGCGATCGCAATGCCGCGCGCCCTGTTTCCCGTTTAACTGCGCAACATGAAAATGCGCGCGGGCACCAAAGTGCCGCAAGTGTAGGAGCGGGCCGCTTTAGCGTCAAGAAAGCGACGCGCACTGCAATTCGCGTGCGCGCCGATTTGTGCGGTTTGCGTGTTTTGCAGGCATAAAACTCGCATAAAGCGAGGTTGTTACGTCTGGAAACGAGACAATTGTCGGAACCTGCGACATTCCGCGCTAGAATGCCGTGTCTTTAGAGGACGCAGCACATGCTCAACGAACTCGAAACACTTTCACAGAATATTGGCCGGCTGATCGAAATCAGCCAGCGTCATCACGAGGCGCGCCGCGCGCTCGAAGAGCAGCTCGCCCAGGCGCGCGCGGAATGCGAGGCCACACGCGTGGAACTCGAGCAGACCCGTGAGGAGCGCAACGCGCTGCAAGCGGAGCGCGACACGCTCTCGTCGAAGATCGACGACGCACAGGTCCGCCTGAACGCCATCCTCGAAAAACTCCCGCGCGCGCGATCGCATGCCGAGCCGGACAACCAGCTCGACCTGCTCGCCCCCCCTCAGAACGATCACGAGGATCACGATGAGGAAGCCGGTCGCGAAGTCACCCGCCACGGAGAAAATGCATGACCACGAAGCAGATCGAAGTCTCGATTCTCGGCCAGCCGTATCGTCTCGCCTGTTCGCCGGAAACCGAAGCCGCGCTGCTCGAAGCCGTGGCACGCGTCGATGCCGAAATGTCGAAGATCCGTTCGGGCAGCAACGTGCGCGGGCAAGACCGTATTGCAGTGATGGCCGCGCTGTCGCTGGCATCGGAACTGCTTAAGCTGCAAGCCAGCGTGCGGCACGGAGAATCTTTTCCCGCTGAGGAAATCCGGCGTACAATGCACTCAATGAACGAACAGCTGGGCGCAGTCATCCAGCAGTACGGCGTGCAGTGAAATTGCAGTGCTGGCGCAGTACAGATTTCGCAGTCAATGTTTTTTAAAGGCCGGTCATGTGACCGCTCTTCGAGTTCGGCGCAGTGTACTCATGAGGTCATCGCGCGTCTGGATTCACCTCGTTTTACCTTCCCTGCCTGGTTTGCCAAGGTCATATATTCCTTGAACCAATGCCATGTGCACGGTTGTGGAAATTTGCAGCACGGGCGTGCGCGTCACTCTGTCTGATGTACCCGAAGTGCGGCTAACTGCGACCAATTCTGAACTCCCGGTTCAGGATGCCGGCCTAGCGGCTATGGCGGGGATCTATTCAGCGGCATCGGACACTCGTCCGGTGCCGTTTTCATTTGTGCCCCTGCTTTTCTTCTCTACTTCAACGTTCATATCGACTCATGCGCTACTGGCTAATGAAGTCCGAACCGGACGAAGCAAGCATCGATCACCTCGCAGAAGCGCCGCAGCACACGTTACCGTGGACGGGCGTGCGCAATTATCAGGCGCGCAACTTCATGCGCGACACGATGCAGGTCGGCGACGGGGTGCTGTTCTACCATTCGAGCTGCCCAGCGCCTGGCATTGCGGGCATCGCGGCGGTCGCATCGACGCCCTACCCCGATCCCACGCAGTTCAACAAGAAGAGCCCGTACTACGATCCGAAATCGGATCACGAAACGCCGCGCTGGACACTCGTCGATGTGGTCTTCAAGAAGAAGATCGCGCTGATCCCGCTCGCGACGCTGCGTGAGCACCCCGAACTCGCGAACATGCGCGTGCTCGCGAAAGGCAACCGGCTGTCGATCACGCCCGTCACCGAAGCCGAATGGCACTTCATCACGAAGCATCTGGCGTGAGCGGGCCGGCGCGATTTATGTAATCGGATATTGCCCGCGGGAACCGTATCGCCTGACAGACGCCTAACAGTTCCGCAACCGTCGTGCCCGTGCGTGGCATGACGCGGCCGTGAAGGCACTGGATGGCG
>CALFSF010000128.1 GCA_937917025.1 uncultured Paraburkholderia sp. | reverse complement strand
AACCCGGCTGCTTCAAAGGCTTGCGCCCAGCACACCATGCTACTCGCTGCGATACATGACGGTCCAGCCGGCGCCTTCCGCACGCCACCCTTCGTTGCCCTGCACGGCCGCTCTTCAATGTGCATCGACCAGACGGTCGACATACTCGCGCGCGGCTTTCTCCACGTGTTCGAGCGCATCGGTCTCGGTGGCAAACCGGTGCTCCGCGCCCAGTTCCACGAGCGTTTCGATCCGGTGCGGATCGTCCGGTCCGCGTTGCGACAGGCTGACCGAGCCAACGTATAGTCCTTCTGGACGGTGATCCGGCTGTGCCGCCTGCGCCGCCTGCGCCGCCTGCGCCGCCTCGTGAGCGGCGACGAGCCGCGCGGCGGCGCTGATGTAGTACCCGCGATAGGGGCCGCTCACCCGTTCTGCCATTTCGTCCTCCTCATGCTTTTTCTGGTAAGTCGCGCGTAAGCTGCGCGTCGGTGATTTCGTCGGTATCGCCTTGGCCAGCACGGTGACCGGCACATGTTGCGCGAAAAATGGACTGCTGCAATGCGGTGCGCCGTGCCGTCGTCGCGTTCGCATCAGGTATCTGTCATTTTCCGCCGCGATAAGTTCTGTGCCAGCACAACGATTGCTACGCACTTCTCGCCGCCGGCATGGTCGAACGGGTGAAAGAACGCCGCCAGAGCGCGCGGCTCGAAGAGAGCAACGTCGATATGGGAAAATATTTCATGCTGGACACGGAAGTCCCCGAGCCCGACGCCGCCACGACCTGGTTTGCGTATGCCGGGCGCCAGGGCATCGATATGCCCAAAGCCATCAGCATCTGGGAAGACGCGGCAACCGAAAGCGGCGCTGAAAGCCGTCGCATCGTCGGCGGTGCGGGTATCCGCATCGATCCGGAATTCACCTGACGCACACCGCCCGGCCGGCGCGAAAGGCGCGGCCGCAACCCGTGTGCGTCACCGCATGCACTTTCAGTCACAAGGACACACAATGAAGTTATTCGAGCGGCGCCTGCGCCAGTCTGCCCTCCTTGCCGCGACGCGCGTCGCCACGCTGCCCTGCGCGGCCCTGCTGGTCATGGGTCTCGCCGGGTGTGCGTCGTCGAACACCACGTCGCTGATCAACCTGCCGAACGGCCAGACCGGTTTCGCCGTGAACTGCAGCGGCGCCGATGCCGGATCGAGCTGGGCGTCGTGCTACGTGCAGGCCGGCAAGGCCTGTGGCGCAACCGGCTACGACATCATCTCGAAGGACAACGACGAGGGCGGCGCCGCGGGCGGCGGCATCACGAACGTCGTTTCGGCGAACGTGAAGAACCGCTCGATGGTGATCCGCTGCAAGTAACGCCGCGGCCACGCTCACGCGCGGTCGCGACGTGCGCTCAATGCGCCTGCATCCTCGAAAACAGGTTGAGCACGACGACGCCCGCGACGATCAGTCCGAGCCCGCAGATCGCGGCGAGATCCGGCACCTGGCGATAGAGGACCATCGCCACCAGCGTGATCAGCACGATGCCGACGCCCGACCAGATCGCGTAGACGATACCCACGGGAATCGTGCGCAGCGTCATCGAAAGACAGTAGAACGCGACGACGTAACCCGCGACGACAACGATCGAAGGCACGAGCCGCGAGAAGCCATCGGCGGCACGCAGCGCGGACGTCGCGATCACTTCCGCGACGATTGCAATGACGAGCCACAGGTAGGGAGGCACACGCATCGGCTCAGGCCTTCGCGAGTGCGAGCTTGCCGTAGTCGAGTTCGAGCTGCGCGCACAGCGCTTCGACGACGAGCTCATGATCGGCGCGCTGCGGCAAACCCGACACGGTCACCGACCCGATCACACCGGCGCCCGCGACAGTCAGCGGAAACGCGCCGCCATGCGACGCATATTCGCTCGCGGGCAGACCGTGTTTGTCGACGAGCGTCGCGCCGGCCTGCTGCATGCGCAGGCCAATCGCGTACGAACTGCGGCGGAAATGCGCGACCACGTTGCCCTTCCTGCGCGCCCAGTCGACGTTATCGGGCGTCGCGCCTTCGAGCGCGCTGAAAAAAAGCGGCTGGCCGAACGTGCGCACATCGATGGCGAGCGCTGCGCCGCGCGCTTTCGCGACCTCATGCAGCCACGCACCGAGCTGCCACGCACGGTCGGTATCGAAGCGGGGAAACACCAGCGCTTTTTCCTGGGCGAGAATCGACTGCAGATCGTGAGCGATATCCATGGGAGCAAGAGAACGGGAGATGAGGAGTGAACCGCGCCACGGCGGCTCAGGAAGGATTCAATTCTAGCGCAGCGCGCTACGTGACCTTCCGCGTGCGCGCCCTGCCAGCGCGCGCGGGCGCATGGACGAAGCGTCAGTCGTGCTGGCATTGAAGTGGATTCGTAAATAGCCGTTGCGTCAGCTTTCAATCTGTCCTATAATCTTTTCTTCGACGGACGCGGGGTGGAGCAGTCTGGCAGCTCGTCGGGCTCATAACCCGAAGGTCACAGGTTCAAATCCTGTCCCCGCAACCAACAATTCGCATGCGAACGGCTTAACGCCAGGTCCCTCGAAAGTATTCAAAGCCCATCCCTGTGATGGGCTTTTGTTTTGTGCCCGCCATTTTCCGGCTGGCCACACACATTCCGTACGCCCCTCCTCAGCACGTCCCTGACCCGTCGACGTCGACTATTGCGCGACGTGGGTTAGCGAACACACGTCAAATCGCTGTCCCTGTATGTTTTGCGAAAACGCAGCGCTGCCCGGTGTCGATTCGTGTCGATGCGGCACGCCGATTTTCCTGACCGCCAGCGACACGCCACATGTACATCATATTTCTGCTGCTAAGCGGCACCTGTAGTGCAACGGCAAGCGTGCTGCTCCGGATCGCCGGCAAATCGGCTGACGATTTCAGTCACCTTTCCGCGCTCTTTAACCAGGCGATGCTGCTGCGCGTCGGCGCGCTGGGCGCCTACGGGCTGGGCTTCATTTTTTACGCCATCGCGCTGAAGAAGATTGAGCTGAGCGTCGCGTATCCATTGATGGTCGGCGTGACGGTGTTCGAGATTTTCGTCTTCGCGCTGGTGAGCAACGAGGCATTGACGTTTCGAACGTTGACCGGCGCGGGCTTCCTGCTGGTGGGCGTGGTTCTCCTTTTTTCATCCATCACGCCGCAGGCCTGAGCGGCCGGCCACGCACGCCCGTCGTGCGTGGCGAAAAGGATCGCGGCAACGGATGCAGCAGCGTTTCGCACGCGCCGTGAACATGTCCGGCAAACGAGGTTGACAATGAATACCGCTCCCGCTTCGCTTGCCTCGCTCGACCGTGACCAGGGCGCGGGCACATGGCTTGGCCAGATTCTCTTCATCGGCACGGTGCTGCTGGCCGGCGCGCTGTTCTGGATCGCGCCGCGTCCGCCAATGGGCGATCTGCCCCAGCATGCGGCCCAGGTCGCACTGCTGCATGATCTCGTCAACGGCACGTCGCCGTGGGCCGATCTCGTGCGGGCCAACTACTTCACGCCTTATCTGCTCGGCTACGGCCTCGCGTTCGTGCTGTCGTTCGTGATGCCGGTCGTGAGCGCGATGAAACTCTTCCTGATGCTCGCGTTCTACGCGTACGTCGCAGCAGGCGTGGCGCTGCGCAAGGAATACGAAGCCGACGCGCGGCTCGACTGGCTGTACGTGCCCGGCTTTTTCGGCTTCGCGTATCAATACGGCTTCTATACGTATCTGCTCGCCGTGCCTGTCGGGCTCTACTTCCTGCTCCTCGCACGGCGCTTCGCGCGTGCGCCCGGCCTCGGGGGCGGAATCGGGTTGACGGTGGCCGGCGTGGTGCTGTTTTTCTCGCACGGACTGGTCTTCCTGTTCGCGTGTGCTATCGGCGCCGCGTTCATTCCGTGCTTCACGCGGCAACCCGCGCGCATCGTCCGCGCGCTCGTTCCGTATGTGCTGCTCGGCGCGCTGGCGCTCGGCTACATGCTCTATGTGCGGTCCAACGATCTCGTCATACAGGGTGCGGCGACGCAGGCATCGTCGGGCGTGACGTGGGACTGGACCGGTCCGTTCGGCTGGCACCGCGTCTACAACTTCGTGCTCTATACGCTCGCCACGGAGATGAAGGACGCGTACTTCCTGCTCGGCGCGGTGTTCATGCTGGCCGCGCCGTGGCTGCTGCGCGCGAAGCTCAATGATCGCGATCCGACCGCCTGGCTGCCGATGCTCGCGATGGTGCTCGTCTGGTTTTGCGCGCCGTCCGACGCGCTCGGCATCGCGCTGCTGTATCAGCGCTTTCCTATCTTCCTGCTGCCGCTCTACGCGCTGATGTTTCAGGCCGACCCCGCCACCGCGAGCCGTGCGGCATCGCCCTCGCACACGCGGCGCGCATGGCTCACGCAACTCATGATCGTGCTGTTCTGCTGGTCGTATCTGGGCGTGCTGGCCGTGCGCGACCATCGCTTCGCCGTCGAGAATGCGCCGTTCGAAACGCTGCTTTCGGCAACCGTTCCGGGCCAGCGCGCGCTCAGCCTCATCTACGCGCCGGAAAGCCCGATCATCCATAACCTCTGGACGTACCACACGTATCCGCTGTGGTACCAGGCCGAGCGGCACGGCTTCGTCGATTTCAACTTCGCGTTCTTCCTGCCGCAAATCGTGCGCTTCCGGCCGGATCGCGTGCCCGTGGTCCGGCCCGGCCCGCAGGAATCGTCGGCGGAAGGCTTCGACTGGCACGCGGTGGACGGCCGCGCGTACCGCTACTTCTTCGTGCGTCATACCGCGCCGCTGCCCGCGACGCTATTCAAAAACGACGAATGCGAAGTGGTCCTCGTGAAGGAAGTGCCCGACTGGTCGCTGTTCGAGCGGCGCGCGTGCCACTAGCCTGAGCGCCGCATACGCGCGGCGTTTCGCGGCGGTTTCCCGGACGAGGCATGGAGGGTTCCGGCGAGCTTCCCGCCGGTTTTCACGCGCAGCCGGCGCTACCCGCCACCCGGGCCACGCGCCGGACGACGCTCGCAGCCGTCGTGAACGGCCGGCCCGGTGATAAACTGCCATCACCATTCCTCCTCCCCTTGTCCATGAAATTCTGTTCCAGTTGCGGCCACGCCGTCAGCCTCGGCATTCCGCCCGGCGACAACCGCGAGCGCTTCATCTGCGCCGACTGCGGCACCGTGCACTACCAGAATCCGCGCAACGTGGTCGGCACCGTTCCGGTATGGGACGACAAGGTGCTGCTGTGCCGCCGCGCGATCGAACCGCGTTACGGCTTCTGGACGCTCCCCGCGGGTTTCATGGAAATGGGCGAAACCACGGCCGAAGCCGCGTCGCGCGAAACGCTGGAAGAAGCCGGCGCCCGCGTCGAGGTGCAGAACCTGTTCTCGCTGCTGAACGTGCCGCACGTGCATCAGGTCCACCTGTTCTACATGGCGCGGCTGCTCGACCTCGACGTCGCCGCCGGCGAGGAAAGCCTCGAAGTGCGTCTTTTCGAAGAGCACGAAATTCCGTGGGACGACATCGCGTTCCCCACTGTCGGCCAGACACTGCGGTTCTTCTTTGCCGATCGCGCGTCGGGCAACTACAGCCTGCATACGGGCGACATCTTCCGTTCGCTGCGCGACGGCTGAGCGGGCCGCGAGCATGGTGCCCTGGCTCGGATCCGACGATCCGTTTCCGCCCGTCGAGCGCGCCCTCGGAGCGGCGAGCGGCGCGCCGGGCCTCCTTGCCGCGAGCGCGGACCTGCTGCCCTCGCGGCTCATCGACGCCTACCGGCGCGGCATCTTCCCGTGGTATTCGGACGGCCAGCCGGTGCTCTGGTGGAGCCCCGACCCGCGCATGATCCTGCGAACGGGCGAATTCAAGGTCTCGCCTTCGCTCAAGAAGACGCTCAGGCGCGTGCTGCGCGACGACGCATGGGAAATCCGCGTCGATCACGATTTCGCGAGCGTGATGCGCGCGTGCGCGCTCACGCCCCGCCACGGCCAGCGCGGCACGTGGATCACCGCGGACGTCGTCGAAGCCTATACGTCGCTGCATCGCGCGGGCGACGCGCACAGCATCGAAACCTGGCACGAGGGCCGGCGCGTCGGCGGGTTGTATGGCGTGTCGTTCGGGCATATGTTCTTCGGCGAATCGATGTTCGCCGAAGTCACGGATGCGTCGAAAATCGCGCTCTCCGCGCTCGTCGCGCACCTGCGACGTCACGAAATAGAAATGATAGACTGCCAGCAGAACACGTCGCATCTGGCGTCGCTGGGCGGTCGCGAGATAGCGCGCAAGGCGTTCGTCGCGCATGTCCGCGCGTCTGTCGATGCCCCTCCGATACCCTGGCGCTTCGACAAGACCGTGCTGAGCGACGTCGTCACGCGAGCGACGTAACAGGCGAACTGAAGAGCAAACGGCGGAGCACACGGCCGGCGCGAAGGCGATCACCCGGATCGCGCCGCTCATGAACCGCCGGGCTTGCTGGACCCGAAAACGCTTCGAGAGCTGCCAACGTGACTCACCCGAATGAGCTGCCGCTGTCACCGCTTTCGGCGCTGCAATTCTACGCAACGGCGCCTTACCCTTGCAGCTACCTGGAAGTGCGTATCGCACGCTCGCAGGTCGCCACGCCCAGTCATCTGATCAACTCCGACGTCTACACCGAACTCGTCAAGGCGGGCTTCCGGCGCTCG
>CALFSF010000127.1 GCA_937917025.1 uncultured Paraburkholderia sp. | reverse complement strand
GCATCATCACGACGAACAGGAACAGCACCATCACCGCGCCGACGTAGACCAGCACGAGCAGGATCGCGAGGAATTCAGCCTCGAGCAGCATCCAGATGGCCGCGGCATTGAAGAACGCGAGCACCAGGAAGAGCGCGGAGCTCACCGGGTTGCGCGAGGTGATCACCTTCAGCCCTGATATCACCAGGAGCAGCGCGAAGATGTAGAACAGTACGGTCGTGAATTCCATGATTACCGGTTCATCGTTAGGCCATCATCAGGCATGGTTCTTTGGCACGCGCATCCGTGAAAACAGCACACAGGTGCGCGATGCCGAAGCGGTCAGACTTCAGCGCACGGCCCATGCAGCGGGCCGTTGCAGCGTCGAACGAGCAGTGTTTCAACCGTTCAACCGTGTTTAACGATACGGCGCGTCGGCCGCCTTGTTCGCGGCGATCTCGGTTTCGTAGCGATCGCCCACGGCCAGCAGCATGTCCTTCGTGAAGTACAGGTCGCCGCGCTTTTCGCCGTGATATTCGAGAATGTGCGTCTCGACGATCGAATCGACGGGGCAGCTTTCTTCGCAGAAACCACAGAAGATGCATTTGGTCAGGTCGATGTCGTAGCGCGTCGTGCGGCGCGTGTTGTCCGCACGGGTTTCCGACTCGATCGTGATGGCAAGTGCCGGGCACACCGCTTCGCACAGCTTGCAGGCGATGCAGCGCTCCTCGCCGTTCTCATAGCGGCGCAGTGCGTGCAGGCCACGGAAACGCGGCGAAATCGGCGTCTTTTCCTCGGGGAACTGCACCGTGATCTTGCGCTGGAACGTGTAGCGTCCGGTCAGCGCGAGGCCCTTCAGCAGCTCCGTCAGGAAGAAGGTTTTGAAGAAATTTTGAATTGCGGTCATGGGTTCATCCGCCCTTTATTTCCAGATATTCAACGGCGACATGATCCAGAAGCCGACCACCACCAGCCACACCACGCAGACCGGAATGAAGATTTTCCAGCCCAGACGCATGATCTGGTCATAGCGATAGCGCGGGAACGTGGCACGCGCCCAGATGAACACCGACAGCAGGCAGACACCTTTAGCGCCGCGCCCCCCGCTGCCCGGCACGAACGACAGGAAACCGAACGGTGCGCTCCAGCCGCCGAGGAACAGCGTCGCCGCCAGCGCCGAGATCACGATCATGTTGATGTACTCGGCGAGGAAGAACAGCGCGAACGCCATACCCGAGTAATCGATCATGTGACCGGCCACGATTTCCGACTCCCCTTCCACCACGTCGAACGGATGACGGTTCGTTTCAGCGATGCCGGAGATGAAGTAGACGACGAACATCGGCAGGAGCGGCAGCCAGTTCCACGACAGGAAGTTCAGGCCGTAGCTCGCGAAAATGCCGCGTTCCTGCGACGTGACGATGGCCGACAGGTTCAGCGTACCGGCCGTCATCAGCACGACGACGAGCGCGAAGCCCATGCAGATTTCGTACGACACCATCTGTGCCGCGGCGCGCATCGCGCCGAGGAACGCGTACTTCGAGTTCGACGCCCAGCCGGCGAGAATCACGCCGTACACGCCGATCGACGAAATCGCCATCGCGTACAGCAGACCCGCGTTGATGTCGCCGAGCACCGCGCCCGCCTGGAACGGAATCACCGCCCAGACCGCGAAGGCCGGCACCACCACCATGATCGGGGCGATCATGTAGATCCAGCGGCTCGCCTGGGTCGGTTGAATGACTTCCTTCAGCAGCAGCTTCAGCACGTCGGCGATCGGCTGCAACAGGCCGGCGGGACCGACGCGGTTTGGGCCGAGACGCACGTGCATCCAGCCGATCAGCTTCCGTTCCCACAGGATCAGGTAAGCCACGCACAGCAGGATCACGACCGCCACCACCAGGATGCGCACGAGCGCCCACACCGTGGGCCATGCCACACCGAGAAGCTGGGTGCCGCCCGAGTTGATCGTTTCGAACAAGCTCATTTACGCCTTCTCCACCACCAGTTCACCGAACAGGCTGCCCAGCGCTGCACCAGCAGGCGTGCCTGCCGATACGCGGACGACCGTTTCCGCAAGATTCGCATCACGTACCGCCGGCAGTTGCACCGACAGTTCGCCCTGGCGCACGCGGATCGCGTCGCCCTCTTTCAGACCCAGCTTGTCGAACAGCGCAGCCGGCAGACCGGCCGAGTTCGCTGTGCGTGCCGCTGCCGTCAGGTGCAGCGATTCAGCGCGGCGCACCAGCGGATCGGCGTGATAAATCGGCACATCGGCGATGCGTTCGAACGCGCCTTCGGCAGTCTTCGCCGCGCCGTTGCGGGCAATCGCCACATTCGTGCGGTTCGACAGGCGCGACGTCAGATCGCCGTCGCCGAGCGCCGCCGTACGCACTTCCTCAGCGGTGTCGAACTCGAAGCCCGGCGCGCCGAGAATGCTGCCCAGCACGCGCAACACCTTCCATGCCGGACGCGTTTCGCCCAGCGGACGCACGACGCCGTTGAACGTCTGCACCGTACCTTCGGCGTTGACGAACGTGCCGGCCGTTTCCGTGAACGGCGCGATCGGCAGCAACACGTCGGCGTAATCGGTGCCCGTCACGAACGACGACATCACGACGACCATTTCCGCCTGCTTCAGCGCGGCCAGTGCCTGCGCCGGGTTTGCCGTGTCGAATTCCGGTTCGAGGTTCAGCAGCACGTAACCCTTGCGCGGCTGTTCGAATACTTCGCGGGCGTTCAGACCGCCTGCGTCCGGCAGGGCGCCGACGAGATGCGCGCCCACCGTGTTCGCCGCTTCCGTGAGGAAGCCCAGCTTCGCGCCGGTTGCGTCGGCAATCCATTGCGCCGTGGCGTGAATCTGTGCGAATTGCGGATGCTGGACAGCACCGTTGCCAAGCAGCACGACACGCGTCGAGCCACCTGCGAGCGATGCGGCAGCCTGCTTCGCCGCGTCCGAGGCTTCCACGCCTTCAAGCGTTTCCGGCAACCCGGCGCCGCGCAGTTCGGCGACCGAAGCGGCGATGCCCGCGAGTTCGTCGAGCCACGCCGACGGCGCAGCGACAACGCGCTTCGCTTCCGGGATCAGGGCGTCGTCAGCCGTTGCCTGCAGCAGCGTGAGCTTCGCGCCGCTCTTCGCCGCCTGGCGCAGACGCGCGGCCAGCAGCGGATGATCGCGACGCAGCGTCGAACCGATGATCAGCGCGGCATCGAGATTCGACAGATCGGCGATAGCGGTGCCGAGCCACGGCGCACCATCGACCGGCGCCGCGAAATCCGACTGACGCAGACGGAAGTCGACGTTCGGCGTGCCGACGGCTTGCGCCAGCTTCTTCAGCAGGAACAGTTCCTCGACCGTGCTGTGCGGGCTGGCGAGCGCGGCCAGCGCGTTCGCGCCGTGATCGCCCTTGATGCCCTTCAGACCCTTGACGACGTATTCGAGCGCCGTCTGCCAGTCGGTTTCAATCCACTTGCCGTCCTGCTTCAGCATCGGTTGCGTGAGACGCTCAGCGCTGTTCAGGCCTTCGTACGAAAAACGATCCTTGTCCGAGATCCAGCATTCGTTGATCGCTTCGTTTTCGAACGGCAGCGCGCGCATCACGCGATTGTTCTTTACCTGCACCACGAGGTTCGCGCCGACGGAATCGTGCGGGCTCACCGACTTGCGGCGCGACAGCTCCCACGTGCGGGCGCTGTAGCGGAACGGCTTGCTGGTCAGCGCGCCGACCGGGCACAGGTCGATCATGTTGCCCGACAGTTCCGAATCGACCGTCTTGCCGACGAACGACGTGATCTCCGCGTGCTCGCCACGGCCCAGCATGCCGAGTTCCATCACGCCGGCGACTTCCTGGCCGAAACGCACACAGCGCGTGCAGTGAATGCAGCGCGTCATTTCTTCCATCGAGATCAGCGGGCCGACGTTCTTGTGGAACACGACGCGCTTTTCTTCGCTGTAACGCGACGACGACTTGCCGTAACCGACCGCCAGATCCTGCAGCTGACATTCGCCACCCTGATCGCAGATCGGGCAATCGAGCGGATGGTTGATCAGCAGGAATTCCATCACGGATTGCTGCGCCTTCACTGCCTTGTCCGACTTCGTGCGCACGATCATGCCCGCCGACACCGGCGTTGCGCATGCAGGCACGGCCTTCGGCATCTTCTCGACTTCGACGAGACACATCCGGCAGTTGGCCGCAATCGACAGCTTCTTGTGATAGCAGAAGTGAGGAATGTACGTATCGACCTTATGTGCAGCCTGGATCACCATGCTGCCTTCAGGTACCTCGACTGTCTTGCCGTCTATTTCAAGTTCAACCATGATGGTCAATCTTCCTTAACCTGTTACCGCTCAATCGTTCGTCCGCTCAATCGCCCATTCAGCCGCCGGCCCGTTTTGACGGACCCAACGACGAATCCCCGCGGCTGGTGCTTCAGCATTGCTCCGCTTCGGCTGTTTCGCTCAGGCGGCTACTGTTTCCACGGCTGCCGCCGCACCCGCATGACCACCGACCATGCAGTGCTTGTGCTCGACGTGGTATGCGAATTCGTCCCAGTAGTGCTTCAGCATGCCGCGCACCGGCATCGCCGCCGCATCGCCGAGCGCGCAGATCGTGCGGCCCATGATGTTTTCAGCGACCGAATTCAGCAGGTCCAGATCTTCCTGGCGGCCGAGCCCGTGTTCGATGCGATGCACGACGCGATACAGCCAGCCGGTGCCTTCGCGGCACGGCGTGCACTGACCGCACGACTCTTCGTAATAGAAGTACGACAGGCGCAGCAGCGAGCGCACCATGCAACGCGTCTCGTCCATCACGATCACCGCGCCGGAACCGAGCATAGAACCGGCCTTCGCGATCGAATCGTAGTCGAGATCGGTGTTCATCATCATCTCGCCCGGAATCACCGGCGCCGACGAGCCACCCGGAATCACAGCCTTGATCTTCTTGCCGCCGCGCATGCCGCCGGCGAGTTCCAGCAGCGTCGCGAACGGCGTGCCGAGCGGCACTTCGTAGTTGCCCGGACGCTCGATGTCACCGGAGATCGAGAAGATCTTCGTGCCGCCGTTGTTCGGCTTGCCCAGTTCGAGGTACGCCTGCGGGCCGATTTCCAGCAGGAACGGCACGGCCGCGAACGTCTCGGTGTTGTTGATCGTCGTCGGCTTGCCGAACGCGCCGAAGCTCGCCGGGAACGGCGGCTTGAAACGCGGCTGGCCCTTTTTGCCTTCGAGCGATTCGAGCAGCGCGGTTTCCTCGCCGCAGATATAGGCGCCGTAACCGTGGTGCGCATGCAGCTCGAACGCGAAGCCCGAGCCCATGATGTTCGCACCGAGGAAACCGGCGCGACGCGCTTCTTCAAGGGCTTCTTCAAAGACCTTGTAGGTTTCCCAGATTTCGCCGTGGATGTAGTTGTAGCCGACCGTGATGCCCATCGCGTACGCGCCGATGGCCATGCCTTCGATCAGCGAATGCGGGTTCCAGCGCAGGATGTCGCGATCCTTGAACGTGCCCGGTTCGCCTTCGTCCGAATTGCAGACGAGATACTTCTGCCCCGGGAACTGGCGCGGCATGAAGCTCCACTACAGGCCGGTCGGGAAGCCCGCACCACCACGGCCGCGCAGACCCGACGCTTTCACGTCGGCGATCACCTGCTCGGGCGGAATCTTTTCTTCCAGGATACGGCGCAGCTGCTTGTAACCGCCGCGCGCGACGTAATCTTCGAGATGCCAGTTGTCGCCGTTCAGGCCGGCGAGAATCAGCGGTTTGATGTGACGATCGTGTAAAGACGTCATTTCGAAAGTTCCTCGAGCAGCTGGTCGATCTTCTCGCGGCTCATGAAGCTGCACATACGATGGTTGTTCACGAGCAGCACCGGCGCATCGCCACACGAACCAAAGCACTCGCCCTCTTTCAGGGTGAATTTGCCGTCCGCGGTGGTTTCGCCGAAATCGATACCGAGTTTTTGCTTCAGGTATTCGGCGGCGCTCTCCGAGCCGCCGTCCGGGCCGAGCTGGCACGGCAGGTTCGTGCAGAGCGTGATCTTGTGCTTGCCGACCGGCGACGTGTTGTACATCGTGTAGAAGGTCGCAACCTCCTGCACGGCAACCGCCGGCATGCCAAGGTAGTCAGCCACGAACTGCATGATTTCGGGCGACAGCCAGCCGTGCTCTTCCTGAGCAATGGCCAACGCCGACATCACGGCGGACTGTTTCTGATCGGCGGGATACTTCGCGATCGCACGATCGATTTCTTTCAGGCCTTCAGCTGAGATCATTTTCAGACACGACTCTTTCAATTCCTACCGAACGAAAACCTGCCGCTCACTGTTTGCCGCGACAGACCCGGCGTTCCTTTGCTTGACGCGCGAGGGACCGCGCGCGCCGTTATGAATATCGCCTAGCGATCCACTTCGCCGAACACGATGTCCTGCGTACCGATGATCGTCACAGCGTCGGCGATCATGTGACCGCGCGCCATTTCATCGAGCGCGGACAGGTGCGCATAACCCGGCGCGCGGATCTTCAGGCGATACGGCTTGTTCGCGCCATCCGAGATCAGATAGATGCCGAATTCGCCCTTCGGATGCTCGACCGCCGCATATGCCTCGCCTTCCGGCACATGGAAGCCTTCCGTGAAGAGCTTGAAGTGGTGAATCAGCTCTTCCATGTTCGACTTCATGC
>CALFSF010000126.1 GCA_937917025.1 uncultured Paraburkholderia sp. | reverse complement strand
TGCTGCGGCATCGGTACACCCCGCCCGACGTTGGCTGGCACGAACAAGTCTCACCGGCAGGTCTCCTGGCTTGCAGGTCAAGATCCGCGCCGGCCTTCCCGGTCGAGCCAGTGGCACAGGTGAGGCGCGGACTCGCTGCATACAGTTGCGGGGGCAGCCACAGTCGATCTGTGTTCCCTCTTCGGCCCCGAAGGGCACCGGCGAGGCTGTATTATGCCTTTTTTCGAATAGCGCAAGTACGCCGCGGCGTCGCCTCGCATGCCGCGATCTTGACGTGACACAGGAAGGGGGATGGGTGCATGCAGGCATGGCTGACCGTGGTGGGAATGGGCGACGATGGTTTTGCCGGCCTGGGAAGATCGGCGCGGCGCGCACTGCTGGACGCATCGGTGGTCTATGGCGGCGAGCGTCATCTCGCGATGCTGCCGCCGCGCCTCTGCGCGCGTCGTGAACCATGGCCGCGGCCGTTCGACATCGAACAGGTGCTCGCGCATCGCGGCACCGATGCACCGGTCTGCGTGCTCGCGAGTGGCGATCCGATGCTGTTCGGCGTCGGCGCGACGCTCGCCCGCCAGCTATCCGCCGATGAAATGCGCGTGCTGCCCGCGCCTTCATCGCTTTCGCTCGCCGCAGCGCGGCTCGGCTGGCCCTTGCAGGACGTCGCGACGGTCTCGCTCGTCGGAAGACCGCTTGCCGCGCTCAACGCATATCTGCATCGCGATACGCGACTCTTCGTGCTGTGCGGCGACGGCCGCACGCCCGGCGCGATTGCCGCGCTGCTAAACGCACGCGGCCTGGGTCCGAGCCGGATGATCGTGCTCGAACATCTTGGCGGCGCGTCGGAGCGCCGGATCGACGCGTGCGCCGACGCATGGAATCACGACGAGGTCGCCGCGCTCAACCTGGTCGCAATCGAATGTCGCGCGGGGGAAGCCGCGCGTACGCTGCCGCTTACGCCAGGCTTGCCCGACGAAGTCTGGCAGCACGACGGCCAGTTGACGAAGCGCGACGTGCGCGCCATCACGCTCGCGCGCCTCGCGCCTGAACCCGGCGAATTGCTCTGGGACGTGGGCGCCGGTTGCGGATCGATCGGCATCGAATGGATGCGCGCGCATCCATCCTGCCGCGCGATCGCCATCGAGGCGCATCCCGAACGACAACGCTTCGTCGAACACAACCGCGACGCACTCGGCGTGCCGGGTCTGCAGATCGTGGCGGGCAACGCGCCGGACGCGCTTGAAGGGCTTGCCGTGCCCGACGCCATTTTCATCGGCGGGGGCGTCACCGTGCCAGGCGTACTCGACACCTGCTGGGCACGCCTGCGCAGCGGTGGCAGACTCGTTGCGAACGCCGTCACCGTGCAGAGCGAAGCGGCGCTCGTCGCGTGGCGCGAACAGCATGGCGGCACACTGACGCGCATCGGCGTCGCGCACGCACAACCGCTTGGCGGCTTCGACACCTGGCGCCAGGCGCTGCCGATCACGCTACTCGAAAGCCGCAAACCGTAATGCGCGACGAAACCCCCGAACAGCCCGCGCCGCTGCGCAGCGGCTACACGACCGGCAGTTGCGCCACGGCGACTTCGCTTGCCGCGGCGCGTCTGTTGCTCGCGGGCGTGGCGGGCGACGTCGCCGAAATCGTGTTGCCGAAGGGGCAGCATGTACCGATGCCGATCGTGTTTTGCCGCCTGACGGACGACGGCGGCGCGGAAGCCGGCACGATCAAGGACGCCGGCGACGATCCTGACGTCACGCATGGCGCGGTGGTATTCGCACGCGTGAGGTTGCATGCGCAACCAGGCGTGCGTTTCTTCGCGGGCCCGGGCGTGGGCACCGTCACGCGCGCGGGGCTGACGCTCGCGGTTGGCGAGCCGGCGATCAATCCCGTACCGCGCCGGATGATGATGCAGCATCTGACCGATCTCGCCGCGGAACACGGCTACGCGGGTGGCTTCGACGTCACGATCGGCGTCGAAGGCGGCGAGGCGCTCGCGTTAAAGACGATGAACCCGCGGCTTGGCATCATGGGCGGATTGTCGATCCTCGGGACGACGGGTATCGTCCGGCCGTTTTCGTGTTCCGCGTATATCGCGTCGATTCATCAGGGCATCGACGTTGCCCGCGCCAACGGCTATCGACACATCGCCGCCTGCACAGGCAACGCAAGTGAAGACGCGATGCGCGCGCACTACGCGTTGCCGGATATCGCACTGATCGAGATGGGTGATTTCGTGGGCGCCGTGCTCAAGCATTTGCGTCGCGCGCCGGTTGAGCGTTTAAGCGTATGCGGCGGATTCGGCAAGCTGAGCAAGCTCGCGTCGGGCCATCTCGATCTGCACAGCAGCCATTCGAGTATCGACCTCGAACAGCTCGCAGGCTGGGCTGCGGAGCACGGCGCCGATGCCGGTCTGGTCCAGGCGGTTCGCGCGTCGAATACCAGTCAGCAGGCACTCGCGATTGCACGCGATCGCGGGGTGCCGCTTGGCGATATCGTCTGTGCTCGTGCCTTGAGCGTCGCGCGCGATATCGTGCCGGCGGAAGTGAAAGTCGAGATGTTCGCAATCGACCGGCAGGGGAATATCGTGGGTGTCGCGCAATGACGCGCGTCCTGCTGCTGGGCGGCACCGGCGACGCGATGCAGATCGCGCGGCAACTGGATCCGCAAGACGTCTATAGTCTCGCCGGACTCGGCAAGGTGCCGGCGGATCTTGCCTGCACGGTGCGCGTGGGCGGCTTCGGCGGAGCCGACGGCCTCGCGCGCTATCTGCATGACGAGGACATCGGACTGCTTGTCGACGCGACGCACCCTTACGCGGTACGGATCAGTGCGAACGCGGCAGCGGCGGCCCGTGTGCAGCGCGTGCCGTGCTGGGCGGTATGCCGCGCTCCGTGGCAACCGCAGGCCGGCGACGACTGGCGCATGGTCGACGACTGGACAGGCATCGCCCTCGCATTGGCGCCGTTCTCGCGGCCGCTGTTTACGCTTGGGCGCGAACCGCTTGCGCATCTGCACGAAATTCCGCCGCATCAGTTCTGGATCGTGAGATGCCTCGACGCGCAACCCGGTACCGAACGTTCGCGCGTGCTGGACGCGCGCGGGCCGTTTAGCGTCGAAGGCGAGCGCGCGCTGTTTGGCGAGCACCGGATCGATGTCGTGGTCAGCAAGAACAGCGGCGGCAAGGCGACAGAGGCGAAACTCGACGTGGCGCGTGAGCTAGGCTTGCCGGTCGTGATGGTGCGCCGCCCGCCGCTTGCCCATGTCGATCGGGAATTCGAATCGCCCGCGCAACTGCTCGCCGCGCTAAAAGAGAGGCTTTAGCGAAAGACGTATCGGCGTCTTTCGTGCAAACGGAATGATGGAGTCGTAGATGACCGTATTTTTTATTGGCGCGGGGCCGGGCGATCCGGAACTGATCACCGTGAAAGGGCAAAAGCTCGTGCATCGCTGCCCGGTGATTCTTTACGCGGGTTCGCTGGTTCCGGAGGCGGTGCTTGCGGGCAACGTGGCCGAACGCGTCGTGAATACGGCGGACCTGAACCTCGACGAGATCGTCGCGTTGCTCGCGGACGCGCATGCCAAAGGGCAGGATGTTGCCCGCGTTCACTCGGGGGATTCTTCGCTCTTTGGCGCGATCGGCGAGCAGATCCGCCGGCTGCGCGCATTGAACATTCCGTTTGAAATCGTGCCCGGTGTAACGGCGGCCGCCGCGTGCGCGGCGACGCTTGGCGTCGAACTCACGTTGCCCGACGTATCGCAGACATTGATCCTGACGCGCTACGCACGTAAGACCAGCATGCCTGAAGGCGAAGCACTCGGCGATCTCGCACGCCATCGCGCGACGATGGCGATTCATCTTGGCGTGCGGCATCTCGCAGGCATCGTCGACGAACTGGTGCCGCACTATGGCGCCGATTGTCCGGTCGCGATTGTTTATCGGGCGAGCTGGCCCGACGAAGAGCGCATTGTCGGCACGCTCGACGATATTTGCGGGAAAGTGCAGGGCACGCAGATCGAGCGGACCGCGCTGATTCTTGTCGGGCGCGTGCTCGATGCGGTGGCGTTCAGCGACTCGTCGCTTTACGCGAAGGCGGGGCGGTCGAGCGTTCGAGCGCCGAAATGAACCACGGCTTGCCTGCTGGAACAGGAAGCCGCGGTCAGCCGTTCAGTCGTCTTAATGCAGCCGCGCGTGCGACGGCTCCGTCGAAGCATGCGATTGCGTCACCGCGCTCACGATCGCAAGCACGATCACGTTCACGGCGAGGGCCAGAAAGCCGATATTCACGTCTTTCAGCGTGTCGGGCAGGAAGGGGAACAACTGCGCGACGCTCGCGTGCAGGATAGTTGTGAGGGCAACCACGAGGACGCCCGCGAGAATCCCGCAGAACGCACCCTGTTTCGTCACGCGATTACGCCGCGCAAGACTGCACACCAGCGCCGGGAACAATTGCGTGACGAAGTTGTAACCCATCAGGAGCAGCGCGACGATCGTATCTCCGCCATGCAGCGTGAAGCCGACCGCGACGAGCGCGACCACCGGCACGAGCAGGCGCGCCAGCTTGCCGACGGTCGCATCGGATGCGTTACGCTGCAGTGCACCGCGATAGACGTCGTTGGCAAGCAGCGTCGATGCGCTCGTGAGAATCATCGAGCCCGGCACGAGCGCCGTCAGGATACCCGCTGCGCCGATCACGCCGACAAACCACGGGTCGAACGTCTGGATCGACAGCCGGAACAGCGACAGATCGATATCGCCGCCCTTAAGGCCCGGCACCTTCAGCACGGCAGCAAAACCGACGAAGAACACGAACAGCAGGATCAACTGATAGAGCGGGAGAACCATTGCGTTGCGCCGGAAAATCCGTTCATCGCGCGCGGTATAGATCGAGCCGAACGTGTGCGGCCACATAAAGAAGCCTAGCGCCGTCAACAGAACCGTGGACTGGAACCACGTCACGCTGGATCCCTTCGCCGGGAACGTCAGGAAACCCGGGCGCGCGGCATCGACGGCGCGGAACATGTCGCTCAGTCCGCCGTAATAGTGGATCGGCAGATAGATACCGAGGAACAGCACGATCGCTAGAATCAGCACATCTTTCACGACCGAGTTCCATGCCGAGCCGCGAACGCCCGACACCATCACGTAAGCCGTCACGACCACGGCGCCGATCCAGATCGCCGCCGTCGAGGAAATCGCGCCGTACGAGGCGGTTGCGACGATGATGCCCAGTCCCTTGAGCTGAAGCACCAGATACGGAATCAGCGCGGCGACGCCCACCAGCGCCACCAGCACACCGAGCGCGGGGCTGTCGTATTTGCGGGCGAAGAAGTGCGATTGCGAAACGAGGCGTTGCGCCTTGGCATAGCGCCAGATGGGCGGCAAGAGCCAGTACGACAGGATGTACGCGAGCGTGCCGTAGGCGAGGATGTAATAGACCGGCGCGCCTTTACCGTAAGCGAAGCCGCTGCCGCCAAGAAACGTGAACGTCGTGTAGATTTCGCCGGCCATCAGCAGGAACACGAACGCGGTGCCGAAGCTGCGGCCGCCCACGGTCCACTGCTCGAGGTTCATGTCGTGCCCGCGTCGCGCGCGCACGCCCAGATACAGCGCGAAAAGCGTGACGGCGGCGATCAGGATCAGTGCGCTGTTCATGACTGCACCTCCGCGGTATCGTCGGCGACCTGACGGTTGACGGGATCGAGGCGGTAGATGATCCCCATGATCACGGCGCCCCCGACGACCCAGAATACGATCCACGCAAGCACGAATGGCATGCCCAGCACGAGCGGTTCGACGCGGTTGACGAAGGGAATTCCAAGCAGGATGCCGATGAACGGCAAGGCGGCCAGCAGGCGAAACAGCATAAGACAGCTCCTCAACGCAGTGGATACATCCGGTGGATTCCGTTTTCAGGCGTGTTGTCGAAAGGACTGTATGCCTGGTTATTCCTTGCCGTAAAGCGCTTCAAAAAAACTGAATGGTAATTGTAATAATAGGGCGAGAGAGTGCCTTGCATGCAAGCATGCCGGCCATCGCCGCCTGGGCTCCAGTATCATCGGTGCAGAGGCACCATTACGCCGCCGGACCGGCATGCAGTACGAGGTGATCCGGTCGCGGACGGTCATATAACAATACGCTGCCCAACGGTGCCGAAGCGGACGCTGGGTGAGCCGCTCGATGCGAAGCGCACCCATGGTAGAGAGCCTGATCTCGGACATCCTGTTTGGCTTTACCGGATTGATCAGCATCATCAATCCGATTGGCGTCGCGTTCGTGTTTCTGGACCGCACGGAATCGCTCAGCAATGAAGAGCGTGCCGTGCTGGCCAAACGCGTGGCCATCAATGCCAGCATCGTGCTCCTCGTCGCGTTTTTCCTCGGCACGCCCGTGCTTCATTTCTTCGGCATCTCGATACAGGCATTGCGCATTGGCGGCGGGCTGGCGGTGGCCGTCAGCGGCTGGCAGATGCTCAATGCGCCGGACGTGCGTCCCAATGCTTCGGCAGCGCGCAATGTCGACGGCGACAATGCCATGTCGAAGGCGTTCTTTCCGCTGACGATGCCGCTCACGACCGGGCCCGGTTCGCTTGCCACGGCGATCGCGCTGACGGCGAACCGCACGCACAAACTCACTGATTTTGTTTTGTCCGCGATTGCATCGCTTGCGATCACCGCGTTGATCGGCATCGCGATCTATCTGACGTATAGCCGCGCCACGTTGTTTGCCCGTTATCTGGGCAGCGATGGAACAAAGGTCGCGATGCGTGTCTCTTCTTTTTTGCTGCTGTGCATCGGCGTGCAGATCATGTTGACGGGCCTGGGCGAATTTCTGACGCCTATCGCCCAGTTGCGCGTGGTGCCGTAGGCGTCGCGCGAGCCCTTCGGTCGGCATCGACATTCCGTTTTGCCTGGGACGCGGGTTCTTCATGCACAACGGCCTGATCCGTCATTACCCCAATGTCAGGCGCGATCCGATGATGGCGATCGCGCCGTATTCGTTCACGCCGGCGCTATACCGACAGAAGCGCGCCTCACACCGCGCGACGGATTTCGGCCACGCCGAACGCGGCAAGCGCGAGTCCGGCCATGCGGTCGATCAGATGGCGCGTCCGGGTGCCGAGCGCGTGGCGCGCGCCCGAAACCGCCGCGACCAGAAAGCACCACCACGCAACCGATCCGCAGAATACGCCGGACACGGTCGTCAACGCGACGCTCGTCGAAAAGGGTCCGCGCGGCGCAAGCGTCGTGAAGAGGGCGGCGAACATGATGATCGTCTGCGGGTTCGTCAGGGTGAGGAGCAGCGAGCTCGCGCAGGCGCGCGCGGCGCCGCTGGAGGGCGCTTCGCCAGGGCTTGCCGTTTCGGCAACCGGTTTCTGCAACAGCGTGCGTACGCCGATGTAGAGCAGAAAGAGCCCCGCGATCAGATGCAGCGGCCGGTCATAGGCGAGCATGAACCGCGAGATGCTGACCATGCCCAGCGCGGCGACGAGACCATAGAACGCATCGCCGCTGGCGATGCCGAAACCGATCGCGAGACCCGCGCGCGGCCCTTCGGTCAGCGTGCGACGGATGCACAACATGCCCATCGGACCGACGGGCGCTGCGACCGCGAGCCCGACGCCCGCGGCGGTAAGAAAGAGACCTGCACCAGCCATGGATGCTCCAGAACCAGAAATTTTTGTTTGTCTTGTGACGAAGCGACCGTGCTGCCTGCTGCCGAGCCGATCAGAACGAACGCTTGTTGACCCTCAGGTATAGCACACCGCCTCGACGCGATAGCCGTCCGGGTCGAGCGCGAATGCGGCATGGTAATTCGCGCTGTATTGCGGACGCAGCCTCGATATTGCAGCAGCTCGGGGCCGCGAGGCAATGGCATGTGAAATGAACTAACCTGCAACCGTTAAACGCAATTCAACACGGGAAACGCATCAGATGATGGAAACGCAAGAACGCCTTGAAGACGGCATGCTAGACGTCGGCAATGGACATACGATCTACTGGCGCAGCCAGGGCAACGTGCGGGCGCCCGCCATCGTGATCCTGCATGGCGGACCCGGCGGCGCGATGAACCCGCAATGGGCCGATTTGCTCGACGCGCAGCAGTGGCGCATCATTCTTTTCGACCAGCGCGGGTGCGGAAAGTCGACACCGTTTGGCGAGCTGCGCCACAATGGTCTTGCGGATCTCGTCGGTGATATCGAGGCGCTGCGCGAACACCTGGGCATCGGGCAATGGGCGGTATTCGGCGGATCGTGGGGCACGACGCTTGCGCTCGCGTATGCGGCGGCACATCCATCGCGCTGCCTCGGGTTTCTGCTGCGCGGCATCTACCTCGCGCGCAGCGAGGATACCGACTGGTTCCTGTGGGACGTCCGTCGCGTGTATCCCGACGTGCATGCGCGCTTTCTCGATGCGGTCGAACACGCAGCCGGCAGAAGGCCTGCGAGCGCACGCGAGGTGCTCGACTTCAGCAGCGTTCCGCTTTCGCGTTTCGACGCGACCAGTACCGCGCTTGCGCGCGCATGGCATGACTATGAATCGACGTTGTCGCGCGTGAATCACGACACGCAGGCAGAAGCGGGCGACGCAAGCACGGAGGAGGAATCCTCGCGTGCGGCGATTGCGATGGCGCTGCTCGAGCGCCACTATATGGCCGACGAACTGCCGCCGCCTGCATTGCTGCCCACCGTGCCGCGTTTTGCGCACCTGCCGTGTCAGATCGTGCATGGCCGCTTCGACATGGTGTGTCCCGCCGATCAGGCAAAAGCGCTGGCCGACGCGTGGCCGCGCGCGAATCTCCAGATCGTCGATGCGGCCGGCCATTGGACCTTCGATCCCGGCGTCGCGGCGACACTCCGTGAAGCAGCTAAAAGGCTGCGCACCGACATGGACGGCGCACAGCCTCTCACGCTCACGTAGCGGGCAACAGTTAAGGGCAGACGAGCACTCAGGCCTCCTCGGCGGCAGCGATCCGGGCGCGTTCGCCGCTCGCGTGCGCCTTGTCCGCCGCGTTCGATACGCGGAGCATGCGCATCTGTCCGGGCTCCGGTCGCAGGCCGACCGCGTTCATCAAGCGATACAGCGTGGCGCGCGAGATGCCCAGTTCTTCAGCTGCGCTGGACAGGTTATAGCCGTGCCTGCGCAGCGCCTGCTGGACGGCACCGCGCTCGGCTTCCGCGCGGATCTCCGACAGGGTGTGCCGCGAGATTTCCGGATCGACCGGCAGGCCCAGATCCGCCGCCGTGATGAAACGACCCTCCGCCATCACCACGGCGCGCCGCACGCAGTTGAACAGCTCGCGGACGTTGCCGGGCCACGTATAACTGCAGATCGCCGCGATCGCGTCCGAAGTGAAGCCGCGCAGCTTGCGCGAGTTGTCGCGACGGAACATGTTGAGCGCGTAGTTGGCGAGCAGCTTGACGTCTTCGCCGCGCTCGCAAAGCGGCGGCTCGCTGAGTTTCAGCACGCACAAACGGTGATACAGATCGGCGCGGAACCGGCCGGCTTCCACCGCCGCTTCGAGATTCACGTGCGTGGCGGAAATCACGCGTACGTCGACCTTGATCGATCCCGTGCCGCCCAGACGTTCGATCGAGCCTTCCTGCAGAAAACGCAGCAGCACGGCCTGACATTCGATCGGCATGTCGCCGATTTCATCCAGAAAGAGCGTGCCGCCACGAGCGGCTTCGATGCGGCCGATCTTGCGTTGCGCGGCCCCGGTAAACGCGCCGCGTTCATAGCCGAACAGCTCCGACTGGAGGAGGGTTGGCGGCACGGCCGCGCAATTGATCGCGACGTATTCGCTGTGCGCGCGCGCCGAGCGTTCATGGATGGCGCGTGCGGTCAGTTCCTTGCCGGTGCCCGACGCGCCCGCGATGAAGACCGGTGCATCGTTGTGCGCGCATTTGTCGATGCCCCGATAGAGTTGCAGCATCGCATCGCACTGGCCGATCATTTCGTGTTGGCCGAGCGTCAGCTGCTGCGGCGTGGCGGCACGCGAGCGCAGCGACGACAGCCCGTGCGCATGGCCGAGCGCGAACGTCAGGCGCTCATCGACGCACGGCATCGTGACGAAATCGAAACAGTAGTCGAGGATGAACCGGCGCAGCGATTCGTCGTCGGTCTGGCCCGGCCAGACAGCCGCGATCCACGTTGTAAGTGTGCGCTCCATACATGATTCGAGTGCGCGCAGATGCTGGGGTGCGTAGTCCTTCGGTATTTCCACGAGGCCGACGGAAATACCGGAGCAGTCGAGAATATGCTCGGCTTCGGCAACCGAGGCGGTGTACTCCACCTGCCAGCCCGCTTCCTGAAGGAAGCGCACGATGCGTTCATCGCCTGAAGGTAAAACGCACAGCGCAACGCGCGATGCGACGTCCGACGTACAGATCGTATCCATGATGCCCCCGGTCCAGGACTCACGCGCAGCGGGCAATGACTGCCGGTTTTGCGCGCGGGTCGCATCGAAACCCTGTTCAGACGGCAGGTCTGCAGTCGGCAGGTTCCGAATTCATCGTTTTGATCGACGTGGTCGCGCGACCGTCTTGACGCGGCGCGCGGGTCTGTTAGTTCAGAAAGAGGCGCGAGATGTGAGCGCGCTGGAACTGGACGGCGCAGCGATACGTGCGCCTGTG
>CALFSF010000125.1 GCA_937917025.1 uncultured Paraburkholderia sp. | reverse complement strand
CGTGTATCGCCTCGACATGACGCAGCCGGACGCCATCATGCTGTCCGCGCAGTTCCAGTTGCAACCGATGGATGTGGTCTACGTGGGCACCGCCGCGTCGACAACCTTCAACCGCGTACTCCAGCAGGTGCTGCCGACCATCCAGACGTTGTTCTATCTGAAGCAGCTGACGCGCTAGCCGCATGACCCGCCAACGGCCCGCGGGTCCGCACGGAACATCGTTGCGGACCGCGCGGGCCCGAGGCGAACCAACCAGGATCGAACTGTGAGCACTCACGCAAACCCTCAACTGGCCGGACCGGTCAGGACCGAAGAAGAGGACGTCGTCCTCGGTCAACTGGTGCAGGTGATTCTCGACGACATCTGGTGGCTGATCGCCATTGCGCTGTCGATCGTCGCGGCCGCCGTGCTCTATTGCTACGTCGCGAAGCCGGTCTATTCGGCCGATGCGCACGTGCGCGTCGAGCAGACCGACAACACGTCGCAGGCGCTCACGCAGACGCAGACCGGCGCGAACATCTCGTCCGGCCAGACCGCGCTGCCGACCGACGCCGAGATCGAAATGATCAAGAGCCGCGGCGTGGTGGCGCCTGTCGTCCAGCAGTTGAAGCTGAACTTCAACGTCGCGCCGAAGATGCTGCCGGTGATCGGCAGCATCGCCGCGCGTCTCGCGACACCGGGCGACCCGGCGCGTCCGTGGCCGGGTTTCGGCCACTTCAAGGGCTACGCGTGGGGCGGTGAAGTCGCCGACGTCGACTACGTCGAGGTGCCGCCCGCGCTCGAAGGCCAGAAGATGACCCTGACCGCGCTGGACAACGGCCAGTTCGAACTGCAGGCGCCCAGCGGCTCGCTGCTGCTGCGCGGCGCGACAGGCCAGCCGGCGCAGGGCAGCGGCGTATCGCTTCTCGTCAACAAGCTCGTCGCGCGTCCTGGCACGCAGTTCAACGTGACGCGCGCGAACGATCTCGATGCGATCGCGGCGTTCCAGTCGGCGATCCAGGTGTCGGAGCAGGGCAAGGGCACGGGCGTCATCCAGATTTCGCTGGAAAACCAGAATCCGCAGCGGGCCGCGGAAATCGCCAACGCGCTCGCGCAGTCGTATCTGCTTCAGCACATCGCGAGCAAGCAGGCCGACGCGAGCAAGATGCTCGACTTCCTGAAGAGCGAGGAGCCGCGCCTGAAGGGCGATCTGGAACGCGCCGAAGCCGCGCTGACCGCCTATCAGAGCAAGTCCGGCTCGATCAACGCGAGCGACGAGGCGAAGGTCTACCTCGAAGGCAGCGTGCAGTACGAATCGCAGATTTCCGCGCTGCGCATCCAGGTGGCTTCGCTCGAACAACGCTTTGGCAACGATCACCCGATGCTGATCGCCGCGCGCCAGCAGCTCGCCGAACTGCAGGCGCAGCGGGAGAAATACGCCGACCGTTTTCGCAATCTGCCGGCCACCGAAGTGAAGGCCGTGCAGCTGCAGCGCGACGCCAAGGTCGCCGAGGACATCTACGTGCTGCTGCTGAACCGCGTACAGGAACTGGAAGTGCAGAAGGCAGGCACCGGCGGCAACGTGCATATCGTCGATGCCGCGCTGCGCCCGGGCGCGCCTGTGAAGCCGAAGAAGACGCTGATCGTGTCGGCGGCGGTGATCCTCGGCCTGATCGTGGGCACCGGTTTCGTGTTCCTGCGCCGCAACCTCTTCAAGGGCATCGACGATCCGGAGCACGTCGAGCGCATGTTCCACCTGCCGGTGTTCGGCCTCGTGCCGATGAGCCCGGAGCAGGCGGTGCTGGAAAGCAGCTTCGAGCGGGGCGGCAACCGTCTGCGCAAGGTACTGGCGGCGGCCTGCCCGAAGGATGCGACGGTCGAGAGCATGCGCAGCCTGCGCACCTCGATGCAGTTCACGATGATGGACGCGCGCAACCGCATCGTCGTGCTGACGGGCCCGATGCCGGGCGTCGGCAAGAGCTTCCTGACGATCAATCTCGCGACGCTGCTCGCGCATTCCGGCAAGCGCGTGCTGATGATCGACGGCGACATGCGGCGCGGCGCGCTCGAACGCTGCCTCGGCGGCACGCAGGAGAACGGCCTGTCGGAACTGCTGAGCGGCCAGATCTCGCTCGAGGAAGCGATCCGTCACACGGAGACCGACAACCTGAGCTTCATCTCGTGCGGCCATCGTCCGCCGAATCCGTCGGAACTGCTGATGTCGCCGCGTTTGCAGACCTATCTCGACGCGCTGGCGACGCGCTATGACGTGATCCTGATCGACACGCCGCCGGTGCTCGCCGTGACCGACGCATCGATCATCGCGGTGCATGCGGGCGCCACGTTCCTCGTGCTGCGCTCGGGCATGCACAGCGAGCCCGAGATCAACGATGCGCTCAAGCGCCTGCACAACGCGGGCGTGACGGTGCAGGGCGTGATTTTCAACGCGATGCCGGCGCGCTCGCGCGGCAACTATTCGCGCGGCTATGCGGCGATGCAGGAATATCTGAGCGCCTGAGCGCACGCAAGGACCCATCATGAAACTTTCCGTACTGGTTCCGACGTTTCGCCGTCCCGCCGATCTCGCGCGCTGCCTGTCCGCGCTCCAGCGCCAGCAGCGCGCGCCGGATGAAGTGATCGTCGTCGCGCGCCCCGATGACACCGAAACGCTCACGTACCTGCACGACCCCGCCGTGAAGGGCACGCTGCCGCTGCGCGTCGCGATCGTCGAAGCGCCGGGACAGGTCGCGGCGCTCAATCGCGGGCTGGATGCGGCAACGGGCGACGTGATCGCGATCACCGACGACGACGCCGCGCCACGTCCCGACTGGGCGCAACGGATCGCCGATGCGTTCTCCGACGATCTGCTGCTGGGCGCGCTCGGCGGGCGCGACTGGGTACACCAGAAGGGCGGCATTCTCGACGGCGCACGGCCGCTCGTGGGCAAGCTGCGCGCGTCGGGCCGGATCGTCGGCAACCACCATCTCGGCGTGGGCGGCGCGCGCGAAGTCGATCTGCTGAAGGGCGCGAACATGAGCTACCGGCGCGAAGCGATCCGCACGATCCGCTTCGATGCGCGCCTGCGTGGCACCGGCGCCCAGGTTCACAACGACATGGCGTTCAGCATGAGCGTGAAGCATGCGGGCTGGAAGCTCGTGTACGACCCGCAGGTTGCCGTCGATCACTTTCCCGCCGAACGCTTCGACGACGACCGCCGCGACGCGCAGACGATGCAGGCGGTGCGCAACGCCGCGTACAACCTGCACCTGATCCTGCGCGACCATCTGCCGCCGCTGCGACGCGAAGCCGCCTGGTGGTGGTACACGCTCGTCGGCACGCGCGTGTATCCGGGCATGGCGCACGCGCTGCTCGCGCTGGCCTCGAAGCGCGGCCGCGCGACGCTCTCGCGCTGGCGTGCCGTGCGTACCGGCGCGCACGAGGCGCGGCGTACGGCCTCGTGATCGCCATGCGAGCCCAAGTCCTTCATTACAAGCTGGGAGTGACCGCATGAGTGTGACCCACGTCCACGTCCATCTGTTTCATGGCGCCGATCCGCGTTTCTACCGCAAGGGCGAGGACATCGGCTGCCTGTACGGCTATCACCATGCCGAATCGGATGAGTTCGCGCTGAGCTATTCGCGGGACGCCCGCGAGCGTCTGCCGATGCGGCTCCTGCGTCGTGGGCTGAAGGCCGTGCTCGGCTTCGACTTCATCCACACGCTGCGCAATCGCGATGAAATCATGCGCTCCGACGTGGTGTGGACGCATACGGAACACGAATATCTTGGAGTGGCGCTGTTGCTGCTGCTCAGTCGCCGGCACAACCGCCAGCCGTTGCTGCTCGCGCAGAGCGTATGGCTGCTCGACAACTGGCCGCGCTACGGCGTGCTGCGCCGCTGGGCGTATCGCAAGCTGATCGCGCGCGCCGACGTGCTGACGACGCTCGCCTCGGAAAACGCCGCGCTGTGCCGCCGTTACCTCGGCCGCGACGCCGTGCATGTCTACTATGGCCTGAATACGCGCGATTTTCCGGTGCGGGAACCGGTCGCATGGCAGCCGCACACGCCGGTGCGCATCGCCGCGATCGGCAACGATCGCGACCGCGACTGGGAAAGCCTTATCGGCGCGTATGGCAACGATGCACGCTATACGGTCAGGCTGGCGACGCGCCGGCGCATTCCGTCTTCGCTGCATGCTTCGAACGTCGAGATCGCACCTGCGGCCGGCCTGAAGAAGCAACGCGAACTGTACGACTGGGCCGATGTGATCGTCGTGCCGCTGCGGCCGAACGCGCACGCGTCGGGGATCACGGTGATGCTCGAAGCCGCGGCGCTCGGCAAGCCGATGATCGTCACCGATGCCGGTGCATTGAAGGACTATTTCACCGACGCACAGGCCGCTTACGTGCCGCCGCTCGATCCCGAGGCGCTGCGCGAGGCGCTCGAGCGGCTCGTCGCCGCGCCCGGCGACGCATTGGGTCAGGCCGGGGCCGCCGCGCGTCAGGTGATCGCGCGCGCGCTCACCACCGAACAGTTCGCGCAGCAGCACGTGCGCATCACGCGTGAGCTGATGGGCCGGCGCGCGGCGCCGCGTGGCCGCTCCGTCGATGCGGCACGGCGCCGCGCGGGCGGCAGCAGCGTGCAGCCCGCGCCATCCGCGCAGGCCACGCAGCCACAGTCGCGGCATCAGGCCGGCAGGGGGCAATGACGATGGCCGTCGCACACGCCGGAATCGACGGACGTTCGTCGCGCTTTTTCAGCGGCGAGCGCAAGGCCTGGCTGCCGCAGGCGCTGCTGTGGGCGGTCACGGCCCTGCTGATCGGCGCGCACCAGGGCGCCATGCTGAGGCTGGCGTTCCCCGTGCTCGCGATTCTCACGGGGTTCTGGCTGTACTTCAAAAGCCCCGCGCGCTATGTCGGCTTCATGTGGTGGCTGTGGTTCCTGAGCCCCGAGGTACGCCGTCTCGCGGACTGGTCGAAGGGCTCGTACACGCCGACGAGCCTGATCCAGATCGCGCCGCTCGCCGTCACGATGATCAGCGGGCTCTCGCTGCTGCGCTACTACCCGCTGCTCGGGCAGCGGCGCGGCCTGCCAGTGCTGCTGATACTCGCGGGGCTGGCGTACGCGTTTCTGGTCGGCGTCATGTCGAGCGGGCCGCTCGCCGCGCTGTACGACCTCGCGAACTGGATCTATCCGGTGCTGATCGGCTTTCACATCATGGCGCACACGCGCCAGTACCCCGAATACCGCGAGGTGATCGTCAACACGTTCATCTGGGGCATGCTCGCGATGGGCGCATACGGTCTCGTGCAGTTTTTCATCATGCCGCCGTGGGACGCCATGTGGATGCTCGGCGCGCAGATGAACTCGCAGGGCGACGCCGTGCCGCTCGGTGTGCGCGTGTTCAGCACGATGAATTCGTCCGGCCCGTTCGCGCTGGCGATGATGGGTGCGATGGTGTTCGTGATGGCGGCGCAGCACCGGGTACGCTGGATCGCGGGCGCGCTCGGCTTTGTCGCGTTCGCGTTGAGCCTCGTGCGCTCGACGTGGGGCGGCTGGGTCGTCGCGCTGATGATCCAGCTCGTCAAGTCGAATAACCGCATACGCCTGCGGATCATTGCGAGCGCCGTGCTGCTCGCCGGCCTGTGCGTGCCGCTGCTGGCCGTGGGCCCGGTCGCGGAGCGCATGCAGACGCGCCTGCAAACCCTCGTCAACCTGAACGACGACACGAGCTATGCGGCGCGTAACCAGTTCTACGCGACGTTCGCGAAAACCGCGTTCACCGACGTGCAGGGTGAAGGACTCGGCGCCACCGGCACGTCGACCAAACTGTCGAGCGACAGCGGCGGCGAACTCGGCAAATACGGCAATTTCGACAGCGGCGTGATGAACATTCCGTTCGTGCTCGGCTGGCCCGGCACGCTGCTCTACATCTCGGGCGTCCTGTGGCTGCTGATGCGCGCCGTGCTGGCTTCGTTCGCGCTTCGCGACGACAAGTTCGCGGGTGCGTGCCTGAGCCTGGGCGTTGCGTGTTTCTCGATGCTCGTCTTCACCAATTCGCTCGTGGGCACGGGCGGTCTGCTCCTGTTCATGAGCTTCTTCTCGATTCTGTCCGCGGCGCACTGGCAAAAGCTGAACCGCCGGCGGAATCTCATTCTTCATGGAGAGCACTGATTGAGAGTCGCCATCGTCACGCACGTCGTGCGTCATAACGACGGTCAGGGACGCGTCAACCATGAAATCGCGCGCGCGGCCCTGGATGAACATATCGCGGTGACCCTCATTGCCTCGCACGTGGCGCCGGAGCTGCTCGCGCATCCGGACGTGCGCTGGATCCCGATACGGATCGGCAGAGGGTGGCCGTCGAACCTGCTGCGCCAGCAGGTGTTCGCGTTCAGGAGCGCGTGGTGGCTGCGCCGGCATCGCCATGAATACGACGTGCTGCATGTGAACGGTTTCATCTCGTGGATCGCGGCCGACGTCAACACCGCGCACTTCGTGCACAGCGGCTGGTTCGGCAGCAGGTACTACCCGTTCGGGCTCGCGAAGGGCGTGTGGTCCGCGTACCAGTTTCTTTACACGGGCATCAACGCGCGGCTCGAACGCTGGGCGTACCGGCGCTCGCGCGTGATCACGGCCGTCTCGCAGAAGGTCGCCGACGAAATCCGCGCGCTCGGGCTCACGCCGCGCAACCGTGTCGACGTGATCTATAACGGCGTCGATACGCAGACCTTCGCGACCGCCGCCGGCGATCGCGCGAAATTCAGCCTGCCTGCCGACGCGTTCCTGCTGCTCTTTGTCGGCGACCTGCGCACGCCGCGCAAGAATCTTGGCACGGTGCTCAGGGCGTTGAAGGAATTGCCCGAGCACGTGCATATCGCGGTCGCCGGTTACCTGCCGGGCAGCCCGTATCCGGACGAGGCACGCGCGCTCGGCGTCGAACACCGCGTGCATTTTCTCGGGCTCGTGAAGGAGATGCCGGTGCTGATGCATTCGGTCGATGCGTTCGTGTTTCCGTCGCGCTATGAGGCGATGAGCCTGTCGCTGCTCGAGGCGATGGCCGCCGGTCTGCCCGTCGTCACGGCGCGCACCGCGGGGGGCGCCGAGATCATCACGCCTGAGTGCGGCATCGTGCTCGAGGATCCCGACGATCCACACGCGCTCGCCTGTGCGATTGCGCGTCTCGCCGCGTCGGACCCGGTGCGCCGCGCGATGGGCCACGCCGCCAGCGAGCTCGCGACCGGCTTCGGCTGGGCGCGCATGGCGCGCCAGTACATCGACCTGTACCGGCAGCTCGCCGGCCAGCGCGACGATCCGCGCGATGCGCGCGGCACCGCGGGCGAAGTCGCGCGCGCTCCCGTGCTCGCGCACCGGGAGACGGTCGAATGAATCCCGTACCGGTCATCGCCATGCTCACTGCAGCCCGTTGTTGCAGCCACGTTCAAAAATAACCAGGGAACAGCCATGACAACCCGTTCAATCAAGTCGCTGCAAATCGGCATGCACTGGTTCCCCGAGCGCGCCGGCGGGCTCGACCGCATGTATTACTCGCTCGTCGGCGCACTGCCGGGCGCGGGGGTCGCGGTACGGGGCGTCGTCGCGGGCTCGTCGCGTGTCGCCGAGGATACCGACGGCGCGATTCGCGGTTTCGGTCCGGCCGCGCAGTCGCTGCCGCGACGTCTGATGGCCGCGCGCCGCGCGTTGCGCGATGCGATCGGGATCGAGCGGCCGGATGTGATCTCGTCGCACTTCGCGCTGTACACGTTTCCGGGTCTCGACGTCACGCGCGGCATTCCGCAGGTCTCGCATTTTCAGGGACCGTGGGCCGACGAAAGTCACGTCGAAGGCGCCGATTCGCTCGGCCAGCGCGCGAAGCATTATCTGGAGCAGGCCGTGTACGCGCGTTCGTCGCGCCTGATCGTGCTCTCGGATGCGTTCGGCAAGATCCTGACGTCGCGCTACGGCATCGCGCCGGAGCGCATTCGCGTCGTGCCGGGGTGCGTGAACGTCGAGCAGTTCAACCTGCCGGTGACGCCGGCCGAAGCGCGGCTCAGGCTTCAGTTGCCGCTCGGACGTCCGATCGTGCTGGCGGTGCGGCGGCTCGTGCGCCGCATGGGCCTGGAAGATCTCGTCGATGCAGTGAAACTTCTGAAACATCAGCAGCCGGACGTGCTGCTGCTGATCGCGGGCAAGGGGCGGCTCGAAGCGGAACTGCAGGCGCGTATCGACGAAGCCGGCCTCGCGCATAACGTCAAGCTGCTGGGCTTCGTTCCCGACCAGCATCTCGCCTCGCTGTATCGCGCCGCGACGATCAGCGTCGTGCCGACCGTCGCGCTCGAAGGGTTCGGGCTGATCACGGTGGAGTCGCTCGCATCGGGCACGCCGGTGCTCGTCACGCCGATCGGCGGATTGCCGGAAGCGGTGGCGGGGCTGTCGCAGGATCTGGTGCTGCCGGACACCGGCGCGGCGGCGATCGCGCAGGGGCTGGCAGCAGCCCTCGACGGCTCGCTCAAGCTGCCGGACGCCGACGCATGCCGGGCGTACGCGCGTGAGAACTTCGACAATGCGGTGATCGCCAGGCGCGTGGCGTCGGTGTACGACGAGGCGATCGCCGCGGGCGTCGTCCATTAGGACGCTTCTTTCAATACGCGTCGGGGAAGATGCCATGGAGACCGTGGCGTTCAGTTGCGGCCCGTGTTCGCTCAGCGTTTATCCGTTTTACGGATAAACGCTAAATATCCGTAAAACGGATATTGGAAAAATATCCCAATTCCAGCTAAAATGAAAATAGCTGAATTTCGGATATATCCCATGTCTCTCAATCCGTCGTTCCAACTGCTGGTGACTGCCTTGCAGCTCGGTCAATTGCTGAAGGCGGCCCGCAAGCGCCGTCAGCTCACGCAGGCGGAGGTGGCGGTCCGGCTGGGCCTGAGCCAGAACCGTGTCTCCTACCTGGAGCAGCACCCCGACGAACTGAGTTTCAGGCAGTTGCTCGGCTGGTGCACGGCCGTCGGACTGGAACTGCGGCTGGGTGAGCGCGAAAGCATCGAACCGGCCAGCAAGACGGAGTGGTGAGATGGGGCGGCGCTCACACGGTCAAACCCTGACGCTCTGGGCCAACGGCGAACACGTGGGTCGTTGGACCATCACGGCGCGCGGCGACATGGAGTTGCAATACGATGCGGGCTGGCTCGCCTCTCCGCGTGGACGGCCCATATCCCTGTCGTTGCCCTTCAACCTCAACAACGAACCGTTGAAAGGCGCCAACGTCGCCCACTACTTCGAAGGTCTGCTGCCTGACAGCGACACCATCCGCAAGCGCGTTGCCGCCCGCTTCAAGACGGGCTCCACCGAAGCCTTCGACCTGCTGGCCGCCATCGGGCGCGATTGCGTCGGCGCATTGCAACTCTTGCCAGAAGGCGAGACGCCTTCCGGTCTCGACCGCATCGACGGCATTGTCGTCGACGACGAAGCTATCGAACGCCACCTGCTGGAAGTCGTGACCCCGGACCGCTTCAGGGGCGCGAGAGACCCGGACGACGACTTCCGGATTTCGCTGGCCGGCGCCCAGGAGAAGGATGCTTTCCTGTGGTGGGACGGCAAGTGGATGAAGCCGCGCGGCGCGACGCCCACCACGCACATCTTCAAGCTGCCGCTTGGCCTCGTCGGCGGCCGGCGGGCAGATTTCAGCACCTCGGTGGACAACGAGTGGCTGTGCCTTCGCCTCTTCAAGGCGTACGGGCTGTCCGCGGCGCAAGCTCACATCGCCACGTTCGGCAGGCAACGGGTACTGGTCGTCGAGCGATTCGACCGCCTGGTGTCGTCCGACGGCACCCGGCTGTTCCGGCTCGTACAGGAAGACTTCTGCCAGGCCACGGGAACATCGCCGCTCGTCAAATACGAGAATGAAGGCGGGCCGGGCCTCAGGCAACTCTTCACCCTCGTGCAGCAGTCGCTGGATGCCGCGCGTGACCTGCGCGCGCTCATGGCTTCGCAGATCCTGTTCTGGATGCTGCGCGCGCCGGACGGTCATGCCAAGAACTTCAGCATCCAGCTACAGGCCGGGACAGCCGGACGGTTCCGGCTCACGCCGATGTATGACGTGATGTCCGCGTATCCGGTCATCGGCGAAGGGCCGAACCAGTGGGCCGCGCAGGACCTTAAACTGGCGATGGCGCTGCTGGGCAGGAACCGGCACTACCAGACGCATAACATCCAGCGCCGGCACTTCAACAGCACGGCCAGAAAAGTCGGCTACGGAGAAAACGCCGAGCCGTTGCTCGAGGAACTGGTCGCGCGCACGCCAGAGGTCGTGGCGCAGGTGCAGGCAGAACTGCCGCAAGGCTTTTCGCAGCAGGTGGCCGACAAGGTGCTGGGCGGGTTACTGAGCGCCGCCCGGACGCTCGGAGACATGTCGCCTGGCTGACGCGTGCAGCCATCGTGGCAACGGGTAAAAAACGCGTCGATTTATGAACTGAGGCGTGGAGCAAGCACTGTAACTGGCAACGCTTTAACGGAACGGCTGGCGGTTTCGGTGGCATTCAGTCGCGTGGGCAAGCCCGCGTGCAACGAACTCCTTTTGCATCTGACGGCGAGCGACATTGGTACGCAGTGGTTCTTCCGCAAACGACGACAGGCTTT
>CALFSF010000124.1 GCA_937917025.1 uncultured Paraburkholderia sp. | reverse complement strand
GCGAGCACGTCCAGCATTCGCGATACCGTGGCTTCCGGCATAACCGCCGACGGTCCGCCGCCACGCACGTCGATACGATCCGTACAATCCATCCATGCAGTCGAACACGCAGTGAACCATGAGGTCTGACAGTTAATCGCCCGATGGCGGCCGATCCAGAACAAGCGCGCCGTTCACACGGACGCGCCCGGGCGCACCTCGAAAACAGGGAGAATTCGTCATGCCGTGGCTGATCGTTGCGCTCTTCGTCGTGAGTGCCGGACTCGTCTTCATCGAGGCGCGCGCCGCATGGTGGCTGGCGTTCATGGTCGTGTGGGTCGCGGCCGCGTTCCTGACAGGTGCGGCAGGACCCGCCGTCACGACGCTGCTTGCCATCGTGCTCGTGCTTCCAGCGCTCATCCTCGCGATCAAGCCCCTGCGCCGCGCATGGCTCACGAAGCCCGTGCTCGAAGTCTTCCGCAAGATCCTGCCCGAGATGTCGCCGACCGAGCGTGACGCCATCGAAGCCGGCACGGTCTGGTGGGACGCGGCGCTCTTCTCCGGGCGCCCGCGCTGGGACACGCTGCTCGCCCATGGTCCGGCCACGCTCACGGCTGAAGAACAGGCGTTCCTCGACAACGAATGCCAGCACCTGTGCGATCTCGCGAACGACTGGGAAACCAGCGCGGTGTGGCAGGACCTCTCACCTGAGACGTGGCAGTTCATCAAGGAGAAAGGCTTCCTTGGCATGATCATTCCGAAGCAGTACGGCGGCAGGCAGTTCTCCGCGTACGCGCATTCGCAGGTCATCATGAAGCTCGCCACGCGCTGTTCGGCAGCAGCCGTTTCGGTGATGGTGCCGAACTCGCTCGGCCCCGCCGAACTGCTGATGCACTACGGCACCGAAGCGCAAAAGAACCACTATCTGCCGCGCCTCGCGAACGGCGACGAAATCCCCTGCTTCGCGTTGACGAGCCCGTACGCCGGCTCCGATGCGGCGGCGATTCCCGACGTGGGCATCGTCTGCAAAGGCACGTTCGAAGGCCGCGAAACGCTGGGTTTTCGCGTGACGTGGGACAAGCGCTACATCACGCTCGGACCAGTCGCGACGGTACTCGGTCTCGCCTTCCGCGCGTGCGACCCGGACCATCTGCTAGACGGCGAGGACGAACCCGGCATCACCTGTGCGCTGATTCCGGTGACGCACCCCGGCGTCAGGATCGGCCGCCGTCACTGGCCGTTGAACGCCGTGTTCCAGAATGGCCCGAATTCCGGCCGCGATGTGTTCATTCCGCTCGACTGGGTGATCGGCGGACGCGCTCAGGTGGGCAACGGCTGGCGCATGTTGATGGAATGTCTCGCGGCGGGCCGGGCGATTTCGCTGCCGTCGTCGAACGTCGGCATGGCGAAGCTGGCCGTGCGCGGCACGGGCGCCTACGCTGCGGTGCGCCGGCAGTTCCGCACCGCCATCGGCAGATTCGAGGGCGTGCAGGAAGCGCTCGGCCGCATGGGCGGCAACCTCTACGTGATGGATGCCGCGCGCCGGCTGTCGGCGCAGGCGGTCGATCTCGGCGAAAAGCCCTCGGTGATTTCGGCGATCGCGAAGTATCACATCACCGAACGCGGCCGGAAGGTCATCAACGACGGCATGGACGTCGTCGCCGGCAAGGGCATCTGCATGGGACCGTCGAATTTTCTCGCGCGCGCGTACCAGCAGGTGCCGATCTCGATCACCGTCGAAGGCGCGAATATTCTCACGCGCTGCCTGATCATCTTCGGTCAGGGCGCGATCCGCTGTCATCCGTACGTGCTAAAGGAAATGGCCGCCACGCGCGAGGCCGATCGCCACAAGGCTCTACGCGATTTCGACAAGGCGTTCTTCGGGCACGCGAGCTTCACGCTGTCGAACGCGATGCGCAGTTTCGTCTACGGCCTGACAGGGGGCGTTTTCATCGCGAAGCCGCAACGCGCGCACGCGCCGCTCGTTCACTACTATCGCGCGGCGACGCGCATCTCCACCGCGTTCGCGCTGCTCGCCGATATTTCGATGTTCGTGCTGGGCGCCGACCTGAAGCGTCGCGAGCGTATTTCGGGGCGGCTCGGCGACGTGCTCTCGCAGCTGTACCTGATCTCGGCGACGCTCAAGCGCTTCGAGGACGAAGGCCGTCAGGAGAGCGACCTGCCGCTCGTGCGCTGGGGCGTCGAGGATGCGCTGTACCAGGCGCAGCAGGCCATCGACGGCGTGCTCGCGAATTATCCGGACCGGTTCGCGGCGGGTCTCGTGCGCGTGCTCGCGTTTCCGTTCGGTCTGCCGCATCGCGCGCCGTCGGACAGCCTCGGCACGGCGATTGCCGAACTGATGCAGACGCCCGGAGCGGCACGCGAGCGCCTCGTGGCCGATTCGTATGTTCCACCGGTCGACGTCGACCCGCTCGGCTATGGCGAACTCGTGTTCGCGCTGACGCCGCGCGTCACGCAGATCGAGCAGAAGCTGCGCGGAGCCGTCAAAAGTGGCTTGATCGCGCCCATGCCACAAAGCCTGCCCGATCTGACGGCATGGATCGAAACCGCCGAAGAGCGCGGCCTCATCGACGGCAGCGAGCGCGGCGTGCTGGCCGACTATGCCCGCTACGGCGAGGAAGTCGTCAAGGTCGACGACTTCCCGGCCGACTTCGGCATGCTCGCCGATCTGCAAAAGCGCAAGGATGCGCTCGAACGCGCCATCGAAATGGCCGCCTGAGTCGAAACACGCGTCCCGCCACGCGCGGGCTGCGTCGCCCACGATGAACGGCAACACAACCCACCGCGGAACCGGACGATGAACGACGCTTACCTGAACTTCGTCAACTCGCCGTTTGGCGCGCGGCTCGCAAGCGCGCTCGGGCTGCCGAAACCCGCGGTGCTGCGCCGCTATCGCGCGGACCGGCCTGAGTTCGAAGGATGGATTGCCGTGGGCGCCGGACCGCAGCCCCGGATGCTCGAAGCGCTCGCCGGCATGATCGCGCGTACCGGCATGACGGGCGTCGCGCATGAGAGCGCGGGTTTGTGGATTTCCCTCGCGCAACGACACGCAATGATGACCGGTCGCTTCGAACCGGTCGTGAGCGGTGCCGGCGGTTCGACGCAAGGTCGCATGAGCGCGCTGCTGTTCGACGCGAGCGGCATCGAAGACGTCACGCAGTTCGATACGCTCCATGCGTTCTTTCACGATGCGTTGCGCTCGCTGGATACGTGCGGGCGCATCGTCGTGTTCGGGCGGCCGCCGGAAGCATGTGCAACCACGCGGCAATGGACCGCTCAGCGCGCGCTCGAAGGCTTCACGCGCTCGCTCGGCAAGGAAGCGCGTCGCGGCGTCACGTCCAGCCTGATCTACGTGACGCCCGGCGCGGAAGCACTGACCGAAGCCACGCTGCGTTTTTTCCTGTCGCCGCGCTCGGCGTATGTGTCGGGCCAGGTCGTGCGCATCGACGCCGTGGCGCACGCGCTGCCCGTATTCGACTGGACGCAGCCGCTCGCGGGCCGCCGCGCGCTGGTGACGGGCGCGGCGCGCGGCATCGGCGCCTCGATTGCGGACGTGCTCGCGGCCGAAGGCGCACAGGTGATCGGCGTCGACATTCCGTCCGCGAAAGAGGCGCTCGATCACACGATGCGCGCGGTCAACGGCACCGCCCTCGCCTTCGACATCGCCGCACCGGAAACGCCGGCGCAACTCGCTGCGGCGCTCGATGAAAACGGTATCGACATCGTCGTGCACAACGCCGGCATCACGAAGGACAGGACCATCGCGAAGATGACCGGGGCCGCGTGGCGCAGCGTCATCGACATCAATCTGGCGGCGCAGGAACGCATCGACGATGCGCTGCTCGAAGCCGGCACGCTGCGCCACGGTGGACGGATTATCGGCGTATCGTCGATCAGCGGCATTGCGGGCAATGCCGGGCAAAGCAACTACGCGACGTCGAAAGCCGGTGTGATCGGACGCGTGCAGGGCATGGCGCCGCATCTGCTCGACCGGCACATCACGATCAACGCGGTCGCGCCTGGCTTCATCGAAACGCAGATGACCGCGAAGATACCGCTCGCGATCCGCGAGGCAGGACGCCGCATGAATTCGCTGAGCCAGGGCGGCCTGCCGGTCGACGTCGCGCAGACGATCGCATGGCTCGCGCATCCGGGCTCAGCGGGCATAACGGGTCAGGTGGTGCGCGTGTGCGGCCAGAGCCTGATCGGAGCCTGACGATGGTCGAGCCTTCCCGCTTCGGCGCGACGCCAGACGCGCCGCGCCCCAAGACGGTGGTGATCCAGCGCCTGCCGCAACCGGCCGCGCTCTACGCCCGCGCGCTCTCTGGTGTGTTCAAGCGGGGCCGCGCAACGCGCCTGCCACCGCTGCGGCTCGTGCGTCCCGCCGTGCCGCTCGAACAGGCCGCGATCGATTCCTATGCGCGCGTCTGCGGTTTCATTCCGGAGCAGGGTCTGCCGTTCACGTTTCCCCATCTGCTCGCGTTTCCGCTGCATCTGCTGATGCTCACCGACCCGGCTTTCCCATGGCCCGCGCTCGGGCTCGTGCATCTCGCGAACAGCGTGCACCAGCGCCAGCCGCTCCATGCCGACGACGTGCTGCGCGTCGAGGTCGAATTCGGCGCGCTGCTGCGCCACGAAAAGGGACAGGCGTTCGTGCTGCATTCACGCCTCTACCGGCGCGGCGAAGCAGTCTGGGACGGCGACAGCGTCTATCTGAAGCGCGGCATCGCGCCGGACGGCGTGAACGGTTCCGCGCTCGCGCCGCTGCAGATCGAGCGCGCCGCACTGGTTCGTCACGCGCGCTGGCAGTTGCCGCCGCAACTGGGCCGCGATTACGCAAAGGTATCCGGCGACTACAACCCGATTCACCTGAGCACCCTTTCCGCGAAGGCATCCGGTTTTCCGCGAGCGATCGCGCACGGCATGTGGACGCTTGCGCGCGCGGCAGCCGCATTGCAGCCGCCGAAGCGGCTCGCGGACGCCTCCATCAGCGGCGAATTCAAGCTGCCGGTGTTTCTGCCGGGCGAGGCGTCGCTGTGGACGTCGTCCCCCACGCCCGCCGCGCGCGAACTCGAGGTGCGTGACAGCGCGGGCGAAAAACCGCATCTGCGCGCGCGACTTCAGTGGACACTGCAATAAGCGCCGATGCCGGACGTCACGGCATCGCGAAACCGTGGAATCAACGTCGTACGCATTTCGTTATTGGCTTGTGCTGCGACTCACGCACGCGATCTGCCGGATCCGCTTGAATCAATCGATAATCAGGACATGACCTGAAGGAGCCGAGCATGTCTCACCCGCTTCCTGCCGTGCGGCGCGTCGCGATCGTCGGCGGCAATCGCATTCCGTTCGCGCGGTCTGACACGGCTTACGCGAGCGCGTCGAACCAGGACATGCTGACGTTCACGCTGCAGGGCCTGATCGACCGCTTCGACCTGCACGGCATGCGGCTCGGCGAAGTCGCGGCGGGCGCGGTCATCAAACATTCACGCGACTTCAACCTGACGCGCGAATCGCTGCTCTCCACCACGCTCGCGAAGGAAACGCCCGCTTACGACGTGCAGCAGGCCTGCGGCACCGGTCTCGAAGCAGCGATTCTCGTCGCGAACAAGATCGCGCTCGGGCAGATCGAAGCGGGTATCGCGGGCGGCGTCGATACGACGTCGGACGCGCCGGTCGGCGTCAACGAAACGATGCGCAAGATCCTGCTCGAAGCACATCGCGGCAAGACAGCCGGCCAGCGTGTCGGCGCGCTGGCCAAGCTGCGCCCGCACATGTTTTTCACGCCGCTGCTGCCGCGCAACGGCGAACCGCGCACGGGCCTGTCGATGGGCGAGCATTGCGAGCGCATGGCCAAGCGCTGGGGCATCGCGCGCGAAGCGCAGGACGCGCTCGCCCTAGAAAGCCACCGCAGGCTCGCGCAAGCCTGTCGTAACGGCTTTTTCAACGACCTGATGACGCCATATCGCGGCCTGACGCGCGACAACAATCTGCGCGACGATCTCACGCCCGAAAAACTCGCCGCGCTCAAGCCCGTCTTCGATCGCGATGCGGGCACGCTGACGGCCGGCAATTCGACGCCGCTCACCGACGGCGCGTCCGCCGTGCTGCTCGCGAGCGAATCGTGGGCGGCCGGGCGCGGCCTGCCGGTGCTCGCGTATCTGACATGGTCGGAGACCGCCGCTGTCGATTTCTTCGATAAAAAGGAAGGCCTGCTGATGGCGCCCGCGTATGCGGTGCCGCGCATGCTGGCGCGCGCCGGCCTGAGCCTGCAGGACTTCGACTTCTACGAAATTCACGAGGCGTTCGCGGCGCAGGTGCTGTGCACGCTCGCGGCGTGGCAGGATGACGAGTATTGCCGCACGCAACTGGGCCTGCCCGGCCCGCTCGGTACAATCGATCACGCGAAGCTGAACGTGAACGGCGGTTCGCTCGCGACGGGCCACCCGTTCGCGGCCACCGGCGGCCGTCTCGTTGCAGGCCTCGCGAAGCTGCTCGCGCAGCTCGACAAGCCCGCCGGCACCGCCCGCGGACTGATTTCGATCTGCGCGGCGGGCGGCCAGGGCGTTGTCGCCATTCTCGAGCGCTAGCGGCGCTACGGCGGGCATTAAAATGACCAACACAAAAATACGGCCAGACTCAGGAGACAGGCAATGATCCAGACCACGCAACCGCCTTCGCCAGGCGCGGCATCCGCGCAGCAAGCGATGAGCGGGACCGCATCGAAGGTATCGAAAGCGCCGAACACCGACGGCCTCTGGTTCGGCTCCTGGCCGCACGACGTGCCGCACGAAATCGACGTCGACCAGTACGCGTCGCTCGTGCAGTTCTTCGACGAATGCGTCGCGCAGTTTCGTGAGCGCGTCGCGTACGTGAGCGTCGGCGAAGCGATGACGTATGGCGAACTCGCGCGCAAGGCCACCGCGTTCGCCGCGTACCTGCAGGGGATCGGCGTGAAGCCGGGTGACCGCGTCGCGATCATGCTGCCGAACACGTTCCAGTATCCGGTGTCGCTCTTCGGCGCGCTGAAGGCCGGCGCGGTGGTCGTGAACGTGAATCCGCTCTATACGGTGCGCGAACTCGCCCATCAGCTCAAGGACAGCGGCGCGCAGACGATCGTCGTGTTCGAGAACTTCGCGAAGGTGGTCGAAGAGGCGCTGCCCGGCACGAAGGTGCAGAACGTGATCGTGACGGGGCTCGGCGATCTGCTCATGGATGGCCTGAATCTCAAGGGCCGTCTGATCAATTTCATGCTGCGCCATGTCAAGAAACTGGTGCCGGCCTGGCACATTCCGCAAGCCGTGAAACTACTCGACGCGCTTGCGACGGGCTACACGCGCCCGCTCACCTCCGTGCATCCGACGCATGACGACATCGCGTTCCTGCAATACACCGGCGGCACCACGGGCGTTGCCAAAGGCGCGATGCTCACGCATCGCAACATCATCGCGAACCTGCTGCAGGCCAAGGCGTGGTCCGCCGGCCAGTTGATGGGCGACGCCGAAACCGTGCTCACGCCCCTGCCGCTTTATCACATCTTTTCGCTGACGGTGAACGCGCTGATCTTCATGGGACTCGGCGGGCGCAACATCCTGATCGCGAATCCGCGCGACGTGAAGCGCGTGATGAAGATCATCCGCCACGAGAAATTCACCGCCATCACGGCGGTCAACACGCTCTATAACGCGTTCCTCGAAAACGAGACGTTCTGCAAGCGCGATTTCTCGAACCTGAAGCTCGCGATGGCAGGCGGCATGGCGACGCAGAAGGCCGTCGCGGATCGCTTCAAGGCGGTGACGGGCCAGCCGATCATCGAAGGCTACGGGCTCACCGAATGCTCGCCGATCGTCTCGATGAATCCGGTCGACCTGAAGCACATGCGCGACTTCGAGGGCTCGATCGGCCTGCCCGCGCCTTCCACGCAGGTGCGCTTCAGGAAGGACGACGGCACGTGGGCGAACGTCGGTGAAGCGGGCGAGCTGTGCGTGAAGGGGCCGCAGGTGATGAAGGGCTACTGGAACCGTCCGGAGGAAACCGCGAAGGTGTTCGACGAAGACGGCTGGCTCGCCACCGGCGACATCGGCGTGATGGATTCACGCGGCTTCATGCGCCTCATCGATCGCAAGAAGGACATGATTCTCGTGTCCGGCTTCAACGTGTATCCGAACGAAGTGGAAGACGTGATCGCGATGCATCCGGGCGTGCGAGAAGTCGCGGCCATCGGCATTCCCGACGCCGCGCAGGGCGAGCGCATCAAGGTGTTCATCGTGCCGCGCGACCGCACGCTCACGCAGGAGCAGATCATCGCGCACTGCCGCAAGCTGCTGACGGGCTACAAGGTGCCGAAAGTGGTCGAGTTCCGCGACGCACTGCCGCAAACCAACGTCGGCAAGATCCTGCGCCGCCAGTTGCGCGACGAGGAACTGGCAAAACAGAAGCCGGAGTAAGCGCGCGCCGGCGTTGATTCGGGAGAAAGCGCAATGACGTATCCGGGGTATCGGTCGACGCGCACTGCATTCGATGCCGGGTTCGCCGCGCGATGCATCCGGTTCGCCGCCTGCGGGGTGCTGGTTGGCGCGGGCGTCGTGGCGGGCGTTGCCCGCGCGCAGGGCGACACGCGTTCGCCTGTGCCCGCCCCGGTTGGCGCGGCGGCCGCTGCCGTTTCGCCGGCGCAGGCCGGCAGGCTGCCCGTCGATCAGCAGGTGCGCTGGCTGCGCCGCGCGTCGCAAAGCGGCGCGCTCGAAAAGCTCGATGACGCGCAGTTGCTCGCGCTCTTCCAGTCGCTCGATTCGCAGACTGTGCCGCGCTACGTGAAGGAAGGGCCAAACGGTTATCCGTCGTATGAGTTCACGATGGCGCGACAGGAACGCATCCGGGGCGTATGGCCCGACGAGCCCGATCACATGCTGGTGCGTCGTTCGCGCGACCCGCTGCGGATCTACGCGAAATGGCTGCCCGATGGCGCGCACGCGGGCCAGGAAGTCATCTACGACGAATCGACACGCAGCGACGAAATGTACGGCCATCCAGGCGGCATCTTGAGCATGGTGTCGCTGTGGACATCGCTGAACGGCGCGTTTGCGCGAGCCCAGTCGAATCATCAGGTGCGCGATCTCGGAACGGAATACATCGCGCAGCAGTTCCTCGCGCAAGCGCGGAAGTTCGCCGAAGCCGGCATTACGCGGCCCAACCGGATCGAGGTGAAAACCATCGACGGCGTGCGCGTCGTCGCCTTCACCTACGAAGCGCCGACCGGGCGGCCCGCATTCTACGCAAAGACGGAAACGCTCGGGCTCGATCTGCGGCATCCGTGGTTTCGCAGCGTCGAGTCCTATGACAACGAAGGCCGGATCTTCGAGAAAATCGTCTTCGAAACCATCACGCCGAAAACCTTCGACGACGCCACGTTCGACCCGAAAAATCCGGACTACAAATTCTAGGCATCGCCCTTTGCGTTGCGCATTTTGCGTGGCACGTCGCGTGGACGGATCGCGCAGTCGATGACGAAGTGCGCTGCCCGCGTCGACTCCGGGCTGCGTGAAATGTCCTGCCGCAAAGCGACTACGCTCACCGTGCGGGCAATGAACTGCGTCAACACGAAATAATCGGAGCGACGCGTCACGCCGATCAGCAAGCCGCGCTTTTGCACGACATGCGGCGCGAGCGTCGCATACCACAGCGCGCCGATATCCTCGCCGGTATCGAACGCGGGCAAACCGCTCATCGCCGCGTGCTCCGCCAGCGCGCGGCCATCCGCGAGCGTCGGGTCGTACACGGCAATCGCGCCGCGCGCGCGGATCGCATGCGCGAACGCGGGAGGCGCGCAGCCCGCCGCGGCAAGCAGCACGCTCTGTGTCATGAACGCGCGTCGATCCATCTGCCGCTCCCTGCGCGTGCGTCGCCCGCACCCATGCGTGCCGGGCCGTCAGCGCTCACGTGTAGCCCCGCCGGTCGCGCCATGCGCGCGGCCAGATGCCCTGCTTGCCCGGCGACAGAATGCCCGCGGGATCGAGCGCGTCCTTGAGCGTCTCCGACAGCCGCAACATCGCGCCATCGTTGAAGCTGTATTGCGCCGCGGCGAAGTCCATATACGCGAGGTGCGCGCGATATTCGCCGTAGCCCGCGGCCCGCGCGTCGCTCATCAACGCACGCAGCAGGTCGCCCGCGATTTCGGGCTGCCGAGCGTCGTCGCGATCGAAAATGATCGCGAAAATGTGATGCAGATGGCGCGTGCCCGCCGTGAAGCCGCCGTAGTAGTCGAAGCCATATTCCGCCGCGCGCGTCTTCACCATCGTGTACTGGCGCATCGCATCGCGGCCGGTCGCCGGACACACCGGCGAGAAATCGACGTGCGCGCCCGCGCCGCCGCGCCAGTCGAGCATGCGAAACGCGCTCATCGCCGGAATGCCGGCGAGGTTGCGGTCGCCGCCGCCGGCCGGCTGCGCATCGCCCGCGTAACGCGCCGCCGACAGCACCGCGCCCGGCACCCGCGCAAACGCGCGATGCACGCTCGCGTACTGCGCGTCGATCACCTCCTCGTTGCCGTAGAGCGCGAAATGCAGGTTCCAGCGGCCGATGTGCAGCCGGTCCATCATCGCGAGAACCGCGCGCTCGGGCATCGGCCCCGCGCCGTCGT